>DASUBD010000564.1:0-4085 GCA_035763445.1 Candidatus Angelobacter sp. | reverse complement strand
CTCTCCGAACTCATGGTCGTCGCCGCGGCTCGCGAGATCAAAGACGCGGAAGTCGTCTTCGTTGGCATGCGCCTGCCGCTGATTGCTTTCGTCGTTGCCAAGAAAACCCATGCGCCCAATGCTGTGGGCCTGTTTGAAAACGGCGTGATCCGCACTACGCCTTCGCCGGAGTTGATTTACACCATGGCGGATCCTCCAAATATCAAAGGCGCCACCCAATGCCTGGACATGATGGGCGTCATGGCCTTGTTGCAATCCGGCCGCGTGAAACTCGGATTTCTGGGCGCCGCTGAAGTGGACAAGTATGGCAATCTCAACTCCACCCAGGTGGAAGGGAAGAACGGAATGGTACGCTTGCCCGGATCAGGCGGGGCTTGCGACATTGCTTCTTTGGCGCACCGCTTTGTAGCCCTGCTTGAGCACTCGCGGCATCGACTCCCCGAAAAAGTGAGCTACATCACAAGTCCGGGTAATGGCCAGGGGCCGGGATGGCGCAAGAAGGTGGGCCTGCCGCGTGGCGGCCCTTCAGCAGTCATTACCACAAAATGTGTGTTGCGCTTCGATAGCCAATCCGGCCAGGCGTTTGTTTCCACCCTCCATCCTGAAGTCACGGTAGAGGACGTAAAAACCAATACCGGATGGAACGTGGACGTTGCGCCTGATGTGAAAACCACCCCCGAGCCTACCGCTGCGGAGCTGCAGGCAATCCGGGAATATGACCGCGAAGGATTTTGGACCAAATAGTATCCGCGACCCGTCAAGGGACGCTTAAACTGATGCCCATTGCTTATCTGAGCCTTGAAATCCATATAGAAGCCGCTCACTCGCTCAAAGACAAGCGTCAGGTGGTCCGCAGCATCAAAGACCGCCTGCGGAACAGCTTCAATGTCTCGGTGGCGGAGATCGATGCCACGGACCTGTGGCAGAGAGCTACCATTGGAGTCGTCAGCATCTCTGGTTCCCGTGATTACCTTGAGGGCCTTATGCGCAACGTGGAACGTGAGGCCGCTCGTACGGCCAACAATGCCGGCGGAGAGGTGGTGGATTCGTTCCTCGACTACCTTGAGAGCTGACCCATTCTGGAACAGGTAAGTTCCCAAAACGGGATTGATGATCGTCTTGGAATGATCCAGGCCTACAGTAGCTCTCCTATTCCTTCCGCGCACCTTCTCTGGTATTCTCTAAAGTTTTTCGTCGGGGCAGAAAATGCCGGAACAGCGTGGCAGGCAGCACCACATGGAGCGCATTGTTGAGGCGCTCAAAGAAGAGATCGGCTCCATTGTAGAGGGCGAATTGGGTGATCCCCGAATCGCGCTGTGCACCGTGAGCGAGGTATTGCTTAACCCTGACGGCAAAAGTGCCCGTGTTTTCCTGCAGGTAGAGGGCGACGAGCGTGAGCAGGAGCAGACGCTTAAAGGGGTGAATGCCGCCAAAGGATATATCAGGCGCGAACTGCTGGAGCGGCTCGGCGTGCGTCATGTCCCCGAACTGACCTTTCTTCTTGATCGTTCAGAAGAGTACGGCGCGCGCATTGACGAATTGCTGGGAAGAATCAAAAAACGCAAAAAATAGGCCGAACATGGACCAGTTGCAGCAGGTGTTGCAGGAAATCGAAAAGCGCAGCCGTTTTGTTGTGACTTCCCATGCCCGTCCGGATGGCGACGCCGTGGGCTCTTCACTGGCCATGGCTGAGGTCCTGCGCGCCATGGGGAAGGAGGCAGACGTCGTACTTGCCGACCACGTTCCCTTTCTTTATCAGCCTCTTCCTCACGCTGATACCGTATTTAACAGCCTGTCCCTGAATGGCACGTACGATGCGGCCATTGTTCTTGAATGTGATAGCGCACAGCGTACAAGACTTCCAGGCATTGAAAACTACTTCATCATTAGCATTGATCACCACGCCAGTTCACGCCCCTGGGGACATGTGAACTGGATTGATCCTCACGCCTGCGCAGTGGGCGAGATGGTTTTCCGTCTTGCGCTGGCCGCCAACGTTAAGATCACACCGGAAATCGCCACCTGCCTTTACACTGCGGTACTTACGGATACAGGCTCTTTCAGTTATTCCTCCACCAGTCCCCACACGTTTGAACTCGCCAGGTGCCTTGTGCAGTTCGGAGCCCGGCCAGCGGAGATTGCTCATAACATTTACTTCTCCAGCCCGCTGGCCAAGATGCGTTTGTTGGGTGTGGCGCTCAACTCCCTGCAGCACGAAAATGCATTTACATGGATGAGCGTCAGCCGGCCGGCCATTGAGCGTTGTGGCGCCCTCGACGAGGATTGCGAAGGCCTGGTCAACTACGCGCTCGGAATTGCCGGAGTGGAGGTGGCGGTGTTCTTTCGTGAAGTGGCCAACGAGCGCATACGCGTTTCCATCCGCAGCAAGGGTGCTGTCAACGTGGCTGCTATTGCTGAGAAATTCGGTGGTGGAGGTCACGAATGCGCTGCGGGGTTCTCCCTCGAAGGGCCGGAAGCTGCCGCGATCGAACGCGTTCTCACCGAGCTCCGCTCGCGTATGCCGCATGAGCTGTAAATGAGCCGCTCAACCAGGCTTCTCCTCCTCCAACTGCTGGTGGTGCTGCCGGTTTGTAGTTTTCTGTTCTTCTTTGGGCTGGGAGCGTTTGGTCTGGTGGGCGCGGACGAACCAAGGTACGCGCAAATAGGCCGCGAGATGCTGGCCCGGCATGACTGGATTGTCCCCACCATCAACGGCCAGCCCTGGCTGGAAAAACCGGTATTGTTGTATTGGCGGGAAATGATCGCCTACAGTTTCTTCGGCGTGCATGATTGGGTCGCACGCATCCCCTCAGCCATCTTTGCCGCCGCATTAGTAATCGCCATTCTGTTCTTCATGCGACGGTTCCGCCCGGGAAGTGAGTTGGATGCGGCGCTGATTACGGCTTGCTGTGCTGCTGTCACAGGATTCGGTCGTGGGGCATCCACTGATATGCAGCTCTCTGCGCCTTTCTGCGTTGCCATGTTGGCCTGGTGGGCGTGGCATGAAAGCGGACGAAAGCTATGGCTCACCTTTTTCTACGTGCTGCTCGCGGTCGGAGCTCTGGCCAAGGGGCCGGTCTCTCCGGCGCTGGCAATCCTGATTGTCGCCGCTTATGCGGCCCTGCGCCGCGATGGCCGGATCTTTGTCCGCAGTCTATGGATTCCCGGGTTTATCTTGTTTTTCGCCATCGCACTGCCCTGGTACATCGCCGTGCAGGTAAAAGTGCCACAGTTTTTCCGCGTCTTCTTTCTGCAGCATAACCTGGAGCGCTTCAGTACTAACCTGTATCAGCACTCACAGCCCTTCTGGTATTACATCCCTGTATTTATTGTTTCTGTGCTGCCGTGGAGCGTCTATACCTTGCCTGCGTTGTGGAACACTCTGCTGGGAGCATGGAACGTCATCCGCAGGGGCAACTCTCAGAGTGGGGACGAAGAGCCCTTCTATAAAACCAACGGATTCGAGCAGTTCTTGATGCTCTGGAACCTGGTGCCCCTTGTCTTCTTTAGCATCTCGCGCTCCAAATTGCCCGGTTACATCTTGCCCGCCATTCCACCAGCCGCACTACTCACCGCCTGCTACCTGCAGCGCGAACCGAAGATGGGCCGCATCAAACTCATTTTGCATTCGCTGGTTTGTGGCGCGGTGATGGCTGGTGCTCTGATTGCGCCGTGGATTTTGTTGAAGCGTCATCTCACGCAGGATGCATGGACCATGGTGGCAGCCATCACCTGTATTACCGCCAGTGCCGTGCTCCTGCTTGTGCGATATCGCGGCGCCCGGGTGCTGCACTTTGTCACGCTGTTGCCTGTGATCCTCGGTCTGGTATTCCTGCTTCGCTTCGCCGTAGCGCCACCACAGCCGAATAGCCCCATCCGTGACACCCTGATTGATCTCACTCAATCGTCGCGCTCTGTTGATGCCGCTCTGCGTTCATTCGGCATCAACTCCGGCCCTATTGCCATCTTCAATGTCCCCCACCAGCGCGAGCTTGAATATGGACTGAATTTCTACCGCAACCAGCCGATCCAACTGTACGGACGTGACCCTATTCCGGCGGACACACACGTGGTCATTGCCAAAC
>DASUBD010000563.1:0-4406 GCA_035763445.1 Candidatus Angelobacter sp. | reverse complement strand
CCGGACGGGCAAACCAGCGAGACGCAGCCCGCGATTGTGCCTCGGCATGGGCCAGACGCACAGACTCCTAAGATGGGAGACGGTGGGAACAGAGGGAGTATAGGAGAGGTTCGCCGAGTTCCGGATCGGGCTCCAGCCATTGCTCCAAGAACCGAGCGGCCGGCGCCTGATACTCATATGCGGACTGCACCGGCAGTTGTGCCGAGGGCATCCACGCCGCCTCCGGCGCCTGCTCCTCATGCTTCATCCCCGCCTTCGGCGCCGAGGTCGTATAATCCGCCGCCGGCTCCGCACTTCAGCGGTGGAGGTGGTGGGGCGTCACGAGGGTCGCAGCCGTCTTCTTCTCCGGGAAGGCCGAAGTAGTTCTCAAGGTCGCAGGCCGATGTCAGGCGAGGAAGAAATGTTTTTGTTGTCGCTCCGCCTGCGGCTCCGCTCCGGCCTGCGGCAGCACGGAGTTGGTGTGAATTCCCCCTTACCCAGGGCTTATCCTTCAGCGCGCAAGCGCGCCTCGGAACGCACCTGGGCTAACTCCTGCCGCACCTCCGGTGCTGGACTCTGGTTGCGCGTTGCACTTCGTAGCTCCCGTTTGCATTTTCGAGAGAGCACACGAAAAATTGTTTTGTGTTCCTTTGTGGTTATGCGTTTTTGAGGTCGCGAAAAACCTGGGCCATCTTCTCGAGTGCAACGGCTTCGGCTCTTACGTCCGCTCGCAAGGCTGCGTTAGCCAGAGCGAATTTAATCCTCTCCTGCGGATAGCTCTCTTTCAGATTATTGATCAGGGTTTTTCGCTTCATGGCGAAGGCGCCTTTTAGAAATGAGATGAACTCTGCGGGCGCAACACTTAGTTCCTCAAATCGTGGCGCGACGGTGAGGCGCAAAACGCTGGAGTGTACCTTGGGCGGCGGCGCAAATGCTCCCGGCGGCAGGGTAAACAGGTTTTCCACTTTGCAGTAAAGCTGGGCAGTGGCAGAGAGCAACCCGTAATCCCGTGAGCCTGGTTCGGCGGCAATGCGATCTGCAACCTCGCGTTGCACCATGATCACGATCAGATCAAAGTGCTGGTGGAAAGCGAAGAGGTGCAGCAGGATGTCAGACGTAATGTAGTAGGGAAGATTGCCGACCACGTGGGCGCGTGATGGCTTAATGGGGCGAAGATCGTTCAGCGGTCCGATGGTCCGGTTCAACACCGTGCTGAAGTCGATTTTAAGAACATCGCCCTCAAGGACCTCAATGTGTGGATAGCGCGAGTACTTGAAGCGCAGCTCGGTGGCGAGCATGCGGTCCAACTCAATGGCGATCAGCCTGCCTGCCTGCTGGGCGAGAATTTCCGTGAGCGCGCCTTTGCCTGGCCCGATTTCCACCACCAGCCTGTCAGAGATGTCGCCCAGCGCATCTACTATTCTGGCGGCTGCGTGCCGGTCAGCAAGGAAGTTTTGTCCCAGCCGAGGTTTTTTAGTTTTCGGCAAGTTTGACCCTCGCTCCTTCCGCCTTTAGACTTTTCAACGTGGTCCGCGCCCACGTGCTGATGCTCTTTTACTGCCGGAGGCCCGATGAATATCGCTTTCGCTGCTTCTGAGTGCGTGCCTTTTTCCAAGACCGGGGGGCTTGCCGACGTGGTCGGGGCCCTGCCTCAGGCGCTGGCTGCACTGGGGCACAAAGTTTGTGTATATCTCCCCAAGTACCGGCAGACGCGCCTATCTGAATCCAATGTAGTTCTGCGCAGCGTGACTGTTCCTTTTGACGACCAGTACCGTTTCTGCTCAGTGCTGGATGGCGGCAAAAGCTCCGGCGTGCAATTTTACTTCATTGACTACCTGCCATTTTTTGATCGCGACGCGCTCTATGGCACACCTGCCGGCGATTACCCGGATAATGCGGAGCGCTTTGCATTGTTCTCCCGCGCGGTGCTGGAAGCTTCAAAAATTCTGGGCGTCCCGGATATTTTCCACTGCCATGACTGGCAGACGGCGCTGATCCCCGTGCTCCTGCGCACCAGTTATGCGGATGATCCGGTGTTCGAGTCAACCGCGACGGTGTTCACCATCCATAACATGGGTTATCAGGGCCTGTTTCCGCCGGACACGCTGCCGCTGTTGATGCTTCCCTGGGACCTCTTCACCATGGACAAGATGGAGTTCTGGGGCAAGGTGAATTTCCTGAAAGGCGCCCTGGTATTTTCTGACTTCATTACAACCGTGAGCCGGAAGTACAGCCAGGAGATCCAGACGGCGGAATTCGGTTTTGGGCTGGATGGCGTGTTGCGTGCCCGCTCCGGGACGGTAAGCGGAATCCTGAATGGCGTGGATTACAACGAGTGGAGCCCGGAGAAGGACAAGCTAATTGTTCGTCAGTATTCGGCTGATAACCTTGCAGGCAAGAAAGAATGCAAGTATGACCTTCTGCGGCAGTTTGGAATTGAAAACCCGCAGAATGTTGAGCTGCCGGTGATCGGCATTGTGTCGCGCTTCGCGGCGCAAAAAGGCTTTGACCTGATTGCTGAAATTGCAGAAGACCTGGTGCGGCTGCCTGTGATCTTTACCATCCTTGGCAGCGGCGACAAGCAGTACCAGGACTTGTTCATCAAGTTGAATCGACAATATCCGGAAAAATTCGCGCTCAAAGTGGCATATGACAATGTTCTGGCGCACAAGATTGAGGCCGGCGCAGACATGTTTCTAATGCCTTCGCATTACGAGCCCAGCGGGCTGAACCAGATGTACAGCATGCGGTATGGAACTGTGCCTATCGTTCGCACTACGGGGGGACTGGACGACAGCATTGAGCCCTGGGATCATGCGACGGGAAAAGGAACGGGATTCAAGTTTGCGCCGTATTCCGGCGCGGTGCTGCTGGCGACGGTCCACGAAGCGCTCAAAGCGTTCAAAGATCAGGACGCGTGGCGCAAGCTTATGCTGAACGGGATGAAAAAAGATTTCTCCTGGATGGCGTCAGCACGGGACTATTTGAAAATCTATGAAAAGCTGGTATCGCCGAGACTGGCGCCTTCAGAAAAAGTGCTGGAGTTCAGCAGGGCTTAGGTTCTTTTCTGAATCTCGACCCTGAGCACAGCGAAGGGGAGAGATCTCTACACGCTGAACTGCTTGTTGGGCAAGCTTTTCTCCACTCAGGATTTTCCAAGTTGATAGGGATCCCTCACCCGTGAAAGTCGCGGGTTCGGGATTTCAGAAGTAAGGCACCTAAGCCGTTCTTTTCCTCTTCGCGAAATACAGATAAACAGGTATGCCGGCCAGCAGAACCAGCGTCATTACGAGCGTGCCTTTCGGTGAGGTGTGCAGCTTGTCCATGAACGTGTAACAGAGCAGGACGGCTGCACTCACAACGAACAGCGCGGGAACCAGCGGATATCCCCAGGTACGGTAAGCACGGGGAGCATTCGGTTCGCGAGCCCGAAAGACGAAGATAGTGCTTGCTGCAAGCATGTAGAACAGCCATTCAGCGAAGATGGCCAGTTCAATGAAATCTTTGAAGCCTCCGCCGACCAGCAACAGCAGAATGGACATGACGGCCTGAACAATCAGCGCGAGCGAAGGTGTATGGAAGCGCGGATGAACTTCCGCCAGCGCTTTGAAGAAATAGCCATCGCGCGCGACGGCGAATGGAATCCGCCCGCCGCTCATAATGGTGCCGTTCAATGTGACCAGCAGCGAGAGCGCCATGCCTGCGGAGACAAGGAGCGCGCCCATGTGGCCCAGAGCAATTTCCGTTGCCGTCGAAGCCGGGACCGGTGAACCCGCGACCGCAGTAGCGGGCATAACGTACTGTACCGCGCCGTTTACGCCAATATAGAGCACCGCCACCAAGGCGACGCCGACGATGAGCGCGGTGGGAATGGTTCGCTCAGGGTTGCGAATCTCGCCGCTCATCATGTTGAGGTCATTCCAGCCGTCGTAAGCCCAGAGCGCAGCCACCAGAGCAAGCATAAAGCCCGCCATACCGCCCGTGGCGCCAGTGAACGATGTGTTGAAATTTCCCCAGCTTCCGCTGGCAGCGCTGAAGGCCGCACCAATGATCACAACGATCATGAGAACTTTGAGGAAGGTGAAGACGAGCTGGAAATTTCCAGCCTTGCGCACGCCAAGGTAGTTCACGCCGGTGATCAGCACGGTTGCGCCGATGGCCACCGTCTGTCCCCATGTGACGGCAAACGTGCCAATCGTGAAAATGGAATGCGGCAGAAACCTGAAATATTCGAAATTTCCTAAAATGCGTACCAGACCTGCCGTGACGCTGGCGATGGAAGCCGGCTTGGCGATGAGAAACCAGCTCCAGGCATAAAGAAACCCGGGAAGCGGACCATAGCCGTCACGGATGTAGACGTACTCTCCTCCCGCATAGGGACGCAGAGCTCCCAGTTCCGCATACGTCAGAGCGCCGAAGAATGAGAG
>DASUBD010000562.1:0-8374 GCA_035763445.1 Candidatus Angelobacter sp. | reverse complement strand
CAACCTCTCACGCGCCGGCGTCGGGGTTCGCCAGCCTCCGAACACGCCAACAGCGGCCAACGTCCAGAAGCAAACTGCGGCGGACCTGATTCTGCATGTGTTTCCGGAAAACATTGCCAAGTCAGTGGCGGAAAACCAGGTCTTGCAGGTGGTGGTCTTCAGCATCATTTTCGGCATTGCGCTGGCGCAGGTGGGAGAAAAACGCCGCCGCGTCCTGCTGGAGTTCTTTGAAAGTTTTTCTGAGACCATGTTCAAGTTCACTAACATCGTGATGCTGTTTGCGCCCATTGGCGTGGGCGGCGCCATTGCGTTCACCGTGAACGCCATGGGCTTTGATGTCATGTGGAACCTCATCAAGCTGGTGCTGACGCTTTATGCAGCGTTGGTGGTCTTTGTTGTCTGCGTTCTGGTGCCTGTGGCTCTGATTGCACGGCTTGATTTGCGGCGGCTTTTCAAAGCCATCGCCGAGCCGGCGTCAATCGCGTTTGCTACCGCCAGTTCGGAAGCTGCGCTGCCACGCGCCATGGAAAACATGGAAGCCTTCGGCGTCCCCCGGCAGATGGTGGCTTTCATTATTCCCACCGGCTACAGCTTTAACCTGGATGGCAGTACGCTTTATCTTTCGCTGGCTTCCGTTTTTGTTGCGCAGGCCGCAGGCATTCATATGAGCTTCGGCGAACAGCTCATGATGGTCTTAACTCTCATGCTCACCAGCAAAGGCGTAGCCGGCGTACCTCGCGCCGCTTTTGTGATTATGCTGGCCACGGCGGATTCCTTTCATCTGCCTGCCTGGCCGATCTATGCAATTTTTGGTGTGGACCAGCTCATGGACATGGCCCGCACCTCAATCAACGTAATGGGCAACTGCCTGGCCAGCGCCGTTGTCGCGCGATGGGAAGGAGCACTGGGGAAAGAATTGCCTTCACCCACTGTGATGGACGCTGTGGCAGAATAGCGCCATGCTTCGCGAACTGGCCGGCCATCAACTGGTCCCTCCGGAAAAGCACTTTCGCTGGCGCGGCGGCGAGATCACCCGTCTGGAAGGCTTTACCGACGCCGTATTCGCCTTCGCTGTAACCCTGCTGGTGGTTTCACTGGAAGTGCCGCATACCTTTGAGGAACTCATCCAGACGATGAAAGGCTTTGTCGCCTTTGCACTCTGTTTCACCATTCTTGTGCAGGTCTGGTACTACCACTACAAATTTTCCCGCCGCTATGGACTGCAAACTATCTACACGATTGTGCTTACGGCGGCGCTCATTTTTGTTGTTTTGTTTTATGTGTATCCGCTGAAATTCGTGTTCATTCTGGCCATCGGCGGCCTCACTCGCGGGTCCACCGTACCGCTCGAGCAACTGAACCGCATGATTCACACCACGCACCAGCTTGCGGTGCTATGGTGGATTTACAGTGCAGGCGTGATCGCGGTGTATGGAATTTTTGCTTTGCTGTATCGATACGCCTATACGAAGCGGCAAGAGCTCCAGTTGAACGAGTATGAAGCTCTGGCTACACGCAATGCGGTTTTCCACTTTGCCGGATACGCTGGAGTAGGACTGCTGGTCGCCGTGGCCGCTGCTCTGCTTCCCGGCGCCTACGTAGGCTATGCGGGACTGCTGTTTTTCCTCAATGGCGTATGGGGATGGATGGCGGGCGCCACCTTTGGCAAACGTGAAAGGCTGGCCTTGCAGCGCATGGAGGCCGCAGCGGCCACAACGCAACACGCATCGTAACTGGTCTCGATACGCTGAATCTCTGATAGCATCAGAAGTTGGATATGCCTGCGGGAAAGCTTCATCTGGTACCTCTCGGCGGCCTGGGCGAGTTCGGCATGAACTGCATGGCCGTGCGCTGGGGCGATGACATCATCGTAATCGACGCGGGACTCATGTTCCCCGAGTCCGAGTTGCTGGGCGTCGATATTGTCGTTCCCGACATAACTTATCTGGTGCAGAACCGCGAGAAGGTTCGCGGAATCGTCCTGACCCACGGCCATGAAGATCACATTGGCGCTCTACCCTGGGTGCTGAATGAGCTGAATGTGCCGGTCTTCGGCACGGAATTCACGCTGGCGCTGGTCGAGAACAAGCTCGATGAACACGAACTGCTCGACGACGCCGACCTGCGGGAGATCCGCGCGGGAACGCGCTTCAACCTTGGGCCCTTCACCATCAATCCTATTCAGGTGACGCATAGCCTGGTGGATTGTGTGGCGCTGGCCATTCATACGCCGTTGGGAGTGGTGATTCACACAGGTGATTTCAAGGTTGATCCCACGCCGACGGACAATCGGCTGTTTGACCTGCATACATTCGCCGAATATGGCAAAGAGCAGAACGTGCTCGCACTGCTGCAGGATTCCACCAACGCTGAGCGTCGCGGGTACACGCCCAGCGAACGCGCAGTGACCGGGCGCTTTGATGAGATCTTTGCCCGCGCCGAAGGCCGGCTGTTTATCTCCTGCTTTTCTTCGTCCATCCATCGCATCAAGGTGGCAATTGAGATGGCTCGCGAGTACCGGCGCAAGGTGGCGCTGGTGGGGCGGTCAATATCGGAGGCGGCGGAGATCGCGCTCGATCTCGGGTACCTGGAAGTGCCTGAAGGCGTCATGATTCATCCCGGGCAAATCAAAGAGTACCTGCCCGCGCAGGTCTGCGTCATGATCAGCGGCACGCAGGGAGAGCCCATGTCTGCGCTCTCGCGCGCGGCGGTGGACAACCACAAGCATGCCAAGATCGAACGCGGCGATACCGTGGTGCTCTCTTCGCGCATTATCCCAGGCAATGAAAAAGGTATTTACCGGATGATCGATCACCTGTTCCGGCGTGAAGCCAACGTGATCTATGAAGACGGCTCAACGCCGCCGGTGCACGTGAGCGGCCACGCCAGCCAGGAAGAACTCAAGCTGGTGATGAACCTGGTAAAGCCCAGGTATTTCATCCCCATTCATGGCGAGTACCGCCAGCTCAGGATCCATGCCGATCTGGCGCGCTCCATGCACGGCGCCGTGGGGCAGGTGCTTCTGATGGAAAGCGGGGATATTCTCGAGTTCGATGAATTGGGCGCCCGCAAGATCGATAAGGTTCCAGTCGGACGTGTGTGCATTGATTCCGGCTCGCGCACGGACGTCGTTGAAGATCTTGTGATCAAGGACCGCCGTCACCTGAGCGAAGACGGCTTTGTGCTGCCGATCATTGCCATCAATAAGCTGAAGGGCACGGTTGAGTCGATTCCAGAGATCGTAATGCGCGGCTTTGCCGCCGGAGGGGAAAACGGCTTTGTGCAGGATGCCCGGCGCATTGTGGCCGCCACGCTCGACAACTCCACCGCAGAAGAGAAGGCCGACTACGGCGTCATCAAGGAGAAAATCCGAGCCGACCTGAAGCGCTTTATCGGCAAAACCACCTCACGCCGCCCGCTGATCATGCCGGTGATCCTGGAGATTTAGTGGAAAGGAACCAGGGTTCGCGCAAACTCAAATATCTTCCTCTTGTCTTACTCCTAATCGTTCTGGCCGGAGTGGCGCTCCGGGGGGCGTCCGAAGCGCATTTGCGAGCGGCAGCGGTGCTCACGCGACTGAGTGATCCCAATGCGCGTGGATTTGTTGCCAGTTTTGCCGGCCATCCGCTTACTGAAGAAAACGGTTCGGCCCTGATTGCTACGGGCACTTTGAAGTTTCGGCTATATATTCCGGAACGCGGCGCCCTGAACGGGGCGATCGTGCTGCTGCATGGCGTGCATCACTTGGGCATGGAAGATCCGCGGCTGGTGAACCTCTCCCGCGCGCTGGCAGGGTCAGGAGTGGAAGTGATGACTCCCGAACTCCAGGATCTGGCGGATTACGGGATCACGCCGCGTACAGTAGATACGATCGGCTCTTCAGCGGTGATTCTCAGTACCAAACTAAATCGAACAGTGGGGGTGATCGGGCTCAGTTTTGCCGGAGGACTGTCACTGATGGCGGCCGCGCGTCCTGAGTACAAAGATAAAATCGGATTTGTCATGGCTGTGGGAGCGCATGACGATATGAGTCGGGTGGCGCGGTTTTACGCGACGAACCTGGAAGCCGACCCTGACGGCAAAGAGCAGCATCTTCAGGCACACGAATATGGAATGCTGATCCTGGCATACGAGCATACGGAAGACTTCTTTTCCAGCCACGATGCGCCGATTGCGCGCGAGGTCCTGCGGGAGTGGATCTGGGAGGAGCCACAGGCGATGAAAACCGCAGATGGGCTCTCAACGGAAGGAAAGAAAACGCTGGACCAGCTCTTGCATCATCATGAACAATTGCAGCAGGATTTTGTGGAGGAAATTGCGCGACATCAGGCGGAGATGGACGCCGTCTCACCGCATGGGAAGCTCGACGACATCACAGCGCACGTCTATCTTCTCCACGGAGCGGCGGACAACATTATTCCTCCGGCAGAAACACTCTGGTTGGAACATGATGTGCCAAAGCAAGATTTGAAGGGCGTTCTCATCAGCAAGGCTTTGACCCATGTGGATGCAGGAAACGGAGAACCGTTCACGGAGAAATGGGCGCTGGTGGATTTTTTCGCGCGTGTGCTGCGAAATGCCGAACAGCTAGATCAGGAAAAGTCAGGGCACTAAGATGCAGATGGTAAGATCGCAAACAGAGAGCATGGTCACGCTGAAAGACATCCAGTCCGCGCGCGAGCTGCTGCGTGGCGTGGCGGTGCGGACACCGCTGGTCAGTTGTAAACTGCCCGACCAAAAGCAGATCTTTATCAAGCCGGAAAACCTGCAGCCGGTAGGTTCGTTCAAGCTGCGAGGCGCATACAACAAGATATCTTCGCTCAGTGCGGAAGAACGGGCACGTGGCGTGGTGGCGCATTCCAGCGGCAATCATGCGCAGGGAGCGGCTTATGCGGCACGAGCTTTGGGAGTTCGAGCGGTGATCGTGATGCCCAGCAATGCGCCAGAAGTAAAACTTGAGGCCACTCGGGCGCTGGGAGCGGAAATCGTTCTCGTTGGAGCGGCGAGTGAAGACCGCATCCAGAAAGCTGAGGAGTTGGAAAAAGAACACGGCCTGGTTCCGGTGCCACCTTATAACGACGAGAAGATCATTGCAGGGCAAGGGACAATCGGGCTGGAGATCCTGGAAGATCTGAACGACGTTGAAGTTGTGCTTGCTCCGGTTGGTGGAGGCGGGCTGATCAGCGGGATTGCCACGGCAATCAAGGAGTCGCGACCGGAGATCAAGATCATCGGTGTAGAACCGGAATTTGCGGCGGACGCACGGGAGAGTCTGCGCACCGGAAAGATTCAGTTCACCAAGGCGCAAGATGCAGCCAAAACCCTGGCGGACGGCTTGCGTTCGCAGAGCGTAGGCCCCATCAACTTTGAGCACATCCGTAAATTTGTGGACGCGATCATCGCGGTAACAGAGGACGAGATCAAACAGGCCATGCGGCACCTGCTGTTCGCCGGACGGATTCTGGCGGAGCCCAGTGGGGCGGTGACCACTGCGGCAGCCATGTTCCACGCCAGCGAAATCCCGGACTCACGCAAGACCGTGGCGGTGGTCACGGGCGGTAATATTGAACCGCGGCTTTTTACCGGCATCCTTACGGGTAAAATCTAAGTACTTATGAAGGCTTCTCTACTGGCCGCAACAGCGGCATGGTTCGCGCTCAGCGCATTCGCGTCCGCTGTGGAGCGCGGCACCATCCTGCGCAGCGCCGACCTGCACGCCTCTCCTTCGACCAATTCAGAAAAGGTACAAACGATTGATCGTGGCACCGAATTGAACATTTCGGAGCAGCGCAAAGCAGGCAACGACTCGTGGGTGAAAGTGTCGATTGCGATACCGGGCGCGACGCGAAACGAGCCGGCGCGAGAGATCAGCGGCTGGTTGCAGGCGACTCCGGTGGTTATCGCATCGGCGGCAAACGCCGATGAGGTCATATACGGCGAGGCGGTGGATTCAGAGCAGCAGGCGGAACAAAGCGGTGGAAGAAAAGGCGCGGCGCAGGACGCCATGCGTCTCTATTCCGCCGTGGCGCAGCTTTTCCCCAACTCTCCGCTGGCAGGCGAAGCACTGTGGCGGTCGGCCGACATTCGCCACCAACTGGACAAAGGAAGCGGCAAGCCGCCGGATGATTTCTATCTGAATCAAGTGATCAGCAGATTTCCTAAGACCAAGTGGGCCGATCTGGCCGCGTTCGACCTGATCGATACCCAGCTGTGCGGCGACTGGAACGGGCTGCCCGATTGTCCGGCAAAAGAGGCCGCCCTTTTTGAGAACTATGCGCGGGAGCATCCGCAGTCACCAAAATTCGGCGAAGCCGTTTTTAATGCTGCAGTCCGCCAGGGCACAGTGGCGGACATGTACAGGATGTCTAACGACAAAGAGAAGAGCACCGCAGCCCATACCAAGGCGCTCGCGCTGGCACAGGAGCTTGCGGGAAACGCGGCCCAGGGGGAGTGGAGTTACCGGGCAGCCGACCTGATTTACAAGTTGCAGCAGAATATTCCGCTCTATGGAGTGTCAGAATGAGCGCGGGCAAACAGATCAGATGGGCAGCGATGGTTGTGGCGTTCTTTGCGTTGGTCTCGTGCGGTGTTTTCGCGCAAGTCACAGACCAGCAGCACGGCACGGTGATCGCCGGGGCGGTGATGTACGTGACGCCCGATCCGAACGCGGCGCAGGTTGCGCGCCCCAACCGCGGGCGCGATACGTGGCTGATGGGCAAATCCATGATCGACGGCAAGGAATGGGCGCACATCATGGTCACCATGTCACAAAACTCCTTCAGCGCGCCCAAGACCATTACTGGTTGGACCGATGCCCGGCTGGTGATTACCAGCGCCACACCGAACGGCGACCAGATTCTCTTCGGGGAAGCGGTGCAGGCGCAGCACGAGGCAGAGAACGGACGCAGGGAATCAGAAGAAGAGGCGATGCGGCTCTACTACAGGATTTATGAGTACTTCCGCAGTTCTCCGCTGGCGCCGGAGTCCTTATGGCATGCTGCCGATCTGGAATGGCAACTGGAGAAGAAAGGCGTCTTCTCGCGGCCTTCAGCCAGAGAGATGAGCCCGGACGCGCGCGCAGAGATCGATGAAGAGATGATGCGCAAGGTCATGAAAGAGTATCCGCGCACCAAGTGGTCTGACCTGGCTGCCTATGATCTGCTGGACAACAAGATATGCGGAAGGTGGAACGGCGAGACGAAGTGCCCGGAAAAAGAAACAGACCTGTTCGAGCACTATGCGCATGAGCATGCTCAGTCACCCAAGGCCGCCGAAGCTCTGTATAAGGCGGCGTGGCGCCAGGCCGTGCTGGTGGACATGTACAAAGCCGACCATCAAAACGACAAAAGCCAGAAGGCAAAGCGCCGCGCCATGCAGATCGCACAGGAAATTTCAACCAAATATCCTGAAGGCGACTGGAAGCCCAGGGCGGCGCAGCTTACCTACGAGTTGCAACAGGGGCTGGATATCTCCACGGAAGGCCATCGCGAGGCGCGGAAATAAAACCGAATGCACGATTCACTTCTTTCCATCCTGCTGGGAACTATTGAAGGCCTGACGGAGTTTCTTCCGGTCAGCTCAACTGCGCATCTCAGAATTGCCGAGGCACTTCTGGGCATTGACCTGGGCAACGGCTTCTGGAAGATGTATTCCATCGTCATCCAACTGGGCGCGATTCTCTGCCTGCCTATCTACTTTCGTACCCGCATCGCACGGTTTCTTTCCACCTTTCCGCGCGGCGAACGCGGCGATCGCACAGCGGCGAATCATCCGCTTACGCTGGTGATCATTGCGTTTTTGTGCACTGCCGGACCCGCGTTTCTTCTCACCAAAGTTATTGGGAAACATCTGGAGAGCCTGATGGTGATGGGCTGGTCACTGCTGATCGGCGGGATCATCATGTGGGTGGTGGATGCAATGTTCGGCACGCCGCGGCGGGGGAGCCGCTTCCAGACCGAGCGCATGGAGGAGATGACTACTCCGCAGGCCATCTGGATTGGCATCTGCCAGATCGCGTCGGCGGTTTTTCCGGGGACATCTCGCTCCATGTCCACCATTGCGGCGGGCCAACTGGTGGGGATGTCACGCCCGGCGGCGCTCGAATTTTCTTTCTTCCTCTCCATGCCTACTATGGCGGCGGCAACTTTGTACGACCTCTTCCGGACTTTTCACCCGAAACATGGGGCTGAGGCGCTGGGAAGAATGCCGGTAAACGGGCTGGAGTGGGGCGTGCTGATCATTGGGTTTGTAATCTCATTCTTTGTGGCGCTGGCGGTGGTGGCCTGGTTCATGAACTGGGTACGGCAGCGAGGGTTTGTGCCGTTTGCCATTTACCGAATCGTGGTGGGGATTGCGGTGCTGGTTTGGGTGATGA
>DASUBD010000561.1:0-8844 GCA_035763445.1 Candidatus Angelobacter sp. | reverse complement strand
GTGCGGAGTTAAGGCTAATGGCTTATATTATCCAATCGACCGATAGACCCTATCTATTGCTGGCTGCGCTCCTTAAATTTGTGGCTGGCAGAGTCCAGGACTTCAAACCGTGGGCAGACATTCTGCCGGCACGGGATATCTGTCCACCGAAGCCCTGGGCTCATTTTTTTGACGCGTTCTTTGCAGGTTCCTACAAAGGAATCCTTAGGCCAGGATCCCCAGATTCCTCTCTGCGTTCTCTGCGCTGGGGATTTCTGGTTCGCTTTTCCGATGACGGGCGATGTCGGCGATCACGCGCGATCTCGGCGATTCAAGAGGTTCGATTTTTCGCCACGTACAGTGGGATCTCCACCTACACTTCTGCAAGTTCTTCCTGTCGCACCAGCCTGTTGCGCTTCAGGGCACGCTCCTTCATCAGGACAAAGAACACCGGAACCAGAATCAGCACGTGGACTGTCGAGGTGATCATGCCGCCGACGATCGGCGCCGCTATTGGCTTCATCACATCAGAACCAATTCCGGTCTCCCAGAGGATTGGCGCCAATGACGCCAGCACGGCGGTTACGGTCATCAGCTTGGGACGAAGCCGGCGCACGGCTCCCTCGATGGCTGCGTCTTCAATGTCTTGTTTGGTCATCGCACCGCCCAAGGCTGTGCGCTTATCGAGCGCCTCGTGCAGGTACACAACCATGACCACGCCTGTCTCTACCGCGATGCCAAAGAGCGCGATGTAGCCTACCCACACGGCGACGCTGAAGTTATATCCCAGCATCCACTGCAACAGCAGGCCGCCGGTCATCGCATATAAAGTCGGGAAGATCAGGACCAGAGCTTCCGCTGCCGAATGGAAAACCATGTAAAGCAGGATAAAGATGGCGAAGAACACGATGGGCAGAATGATTTTCAGCCGCTCGCGGGCGCGCAGCTCAAACTCATACTCGCCTGACCACTGGTAGGTATATCCCGCCGGGAGCTTGAGCTTGTGCTGCAACAGGTTTGTCGCGTTCTTCACAAATCCGCCATAGTCCTTTGTGTTCAGGTCCATGTAAACGTAACCGGTGAGCTGTCCATCTTCGTCGCGGATCATGGCGGGGCCGCGTGAAAATGAAATCTGCGCCAGTTGGCCGATGGGAACCTGTGCGCCGCCGGGTGTGCCGACAAGCACGCGACGGAGGCTGTCAATATCGCTGCGAAAATCGCGCTGGTATCTAACGTTAATCGGATAGCGCTCGCGGCCTTCCACATTTTCCGCGATGTTCTCACCACCAATGCCAGACGACACGACCCTCTGCACGTCTTCCATGGTCAGGCCGTAGCGTGCAGCCTCAGCGCGGTTCACGTCCACGTTGATATAGAACCCTTGTGAGACGCGCTCGGCAAAAACGGCGCGGGCATCAAAGTGCCCGGACAGAATCTGCTCGATCTGCGCTCCGATCTGCTGGATTACATCCACATTCGGTCCCTGGATTTTCATTCCAACGGGCGTCTTGATCCCGGTGAGTTCCATATCGAGCCGGTTTTGGATGGGCATGGTCCAGGTGTTCGAGAGTCCGGGGAACTGGAGCTTCTGGTCCATCTGCTGGATCAGCTTCTCGTATGTCATTCCGCGGCGCCATTGCTCGCGTGGCTTGAGCACGATCGTGGTGTCGTACATGTCGAGTGGAGCGTTGTCTGTGGGGCTGTCAGAGCGTCCGGCGACGCCGAAGACCGTTTCAACTTCAGGGAAGCTGCGGATGATTTTGTCCTGCTCCTGAAGGAGGACGCTCGCCTGAGTGATTGAGATCCCGGGCAGCGCCGTGGGCATGTAGAGCGCTGACCCTTCGTACAGCGGCGGCATAAACTGGCTGCCCAGCTTGAATGCCAGCGGGAAAGTGACGGCCAGAAACGCGAGATTCAGTACGATTGTGAGCGTGCGGTGGTGCAAACACCAGCGCAGCACAGGCAAGTAGATGGCCTGCGAGACGCGCGCGAAGGGATTCTGGCGTTCGGGGCGGAGCCGGCCGCGAATCCACATCACCATCAGAATGGGAACCACAGTGATGGCCAGCAGAGATGAGAAACCAACCGCCAGCGTCTTGGTCCATGCCAGCGGACGGAACATGCGGCCTTCCTGCGCTTCCAGCAGGAAGACCGGCAGGAACGACACGACAATGATCACCAGCGAAAAGAATAGCGCCGGCCCAACCTGTTTGGCTGCATGTATCAACACCCGCCGCCGCTCTGCTTCTGGGATGCCGGTTGCATTTCCCGGATGCTCAGAAAGATGGCGATAGCCGTTTTCCACCATCACAATGGCCGCATCCACCAGCACGCCAATGGCCAGCGCCAAACCGCCCAGCGACATGATATTGGAGGTGACGTGCAGGTAGTACATGGGAATGAAAGACATCACAACAGCCAGCGGAAGCGTAAGAATCGGGATGAAAGCCGAGCGGAAGTGAAAGAGAAACACAATGCAGACCAGGCTGACAATGATCGCTTCTTCCATTAGGTCGAACTGCAGAGTTGCAATGGCGTCTTTGATCAGCCCTGAGCGGTCATAGCCGGGAACAACTTCAACTCCGGGCGGCAGTGACGGCTTGATCTGCTCCAGCTTCTGCTTCACCCCGTTAATAACTTGAAGGGCATTCATGCCGTCGCGCATCACCACGATGCCACCGACGGTCTCGCCTTCACCGTTCCACTCGGCCACGCCTTCACGCGTGTCAGGACCGAAGGAAACTGTGCCCAGGTCCTTGACTAAAACAGCGGTGCCGTTTTTCGTCGCGACGGGTACATTTTCGAGGTCCGAGAGCGAGCGCAGGTAGCCGAGGCCGCGGATCATGTAGCGCGCGCCGCTCAATTCCAGCACGCGGCCGCCAACTTCATTGGTGCTGCCTTTCACCCGCTCAATCACCGTCGAGAGCGGAATGCCGTAGGCGAGAAGCTTGTTGGGATCGAGGTTGACCTGATATTGCTTGACGAAGCCGCCGATACTGGCGATCTCAGCAACGCCGGGCACCGTGGCAAGCTGGTAACGAAGCTGCCAGTCCTGAAGGCTGCGCAAGTCGGCCAGGCTGTGCTGGTGTGACCGGTCGACCAGTACATACTCATAGATCCAGCCGGCGCCGGTCGCGTCCGGGCCGATCATGGGACTCACGGCTTGAGGCAGGCGGCCACGCATTTGCTGGAGGTACTCGATCACCCGGGAGCGCGCCCAGTAGAGGTCGGTTCCGTCCTGAAATACAACGAAGACGTAGGAATCGCCCAGCATGGTCTGTCCGCGCACGGCTTTCACCCGCGGCGCCGCGAGCAGCGAGGAAACGATTGGATAGGTAACCTGATCTTCAATCACGCTTGGCGGTTCTCCCGGCCATGCCGTGTGAATGATGACCTGCACGTCAGAGATGTCGGGCAGCGCATCGAGCGGGATGTGCTTCATGGACCAGATGCCCGCGATGGTCAGCAGAGCGACTGCGGTGAACACCAGGAAACGATTTTTTTCGCACCATTCGATCACTCGGGAGATCATGACTACATTCCCCCTTCCGCATTCACGGTGAAATGCTTGCTGCCGATGATGCGACCGTTCTGGCGGGCCGTGAGCGTGACCTGCCACGTCCCACCGGAGCCAAGCTGGCCCGCGCCTTGATACATGCCGCCGCCCGCATCCTTCAGATCAACGTCTGTTTTCATCGCCGCCATTCCCATGGCGGGCATCGCAGGCATAAAGAACGTGACGCTTACCTGGGCGCCACTGATCGGCATGCCGTTCGCCGTTGCGAGTTTTACGCGAAAGGTATTGTCGCCCTTGTGCGGAGGATCAGGCTGCGTGCTCAACTCCATCACCGTTTCTTCCTCGCTTTGGTTCATGCTGGCGGCTGCACCTGCGCCGGGCGGAGGCGGAGTAAACGCTCCGGCAGCCGCCTGCAACTGGCTTTCTGAATCGATCAGGAAATTGGCGGAGCTCACAATGGTTTCGCCGGACTTTAATCCCCGGGTAACGATAATTTTGTCGCCCGCCTGCTCTCCCGTCTGCACCTCGCGAGGATCAAAGTTCCCTTCGCCCCGGCTCACGAATACTACCTGCCGCGTGCCTGAGTGCAGCACCGCCGAAGACGGAATCACCAGCTGGCGTCCGAGAGGAATCTTGAGATCCACGTTGACGAACATTCCCGGCATCAGCTTGAGGCCGGAGTTCGGCAGCACAATTCGAACCCGCGCTGTGCGCGTGTTCATATCCACCTGAGGAAGAATCTCGCTTATTCTGCCGGAGAAGGTCCGGCCCGGGTAGGCGTCCACGGTAATCGCGGCGTAATCGCCCGGTTTGATTTTGCCCAGATCGTTCTGGAAGAGGTTGGCATTCACCCACACGGTAGAAAGGTCGGCGACGGTATACAGCCTGGTCTCAGGCTGCACGTACATGTTGGGCAGCGCGTTGCGTTCGGTAATGTATCCGGACACGGGCGAGTTGAAGGTGAGATCAGTCACTGCTTTGCCAGTGGTTTCCAGCTTGCGGATTTCGCTCTCCGGGACTTCCCATTGCTCCAGCCGCTGGCGCGCCGCGCTGAGCAGCGTTTGCGAACCGGATGCCACGCCCGCCACGGTGCTCGACTGCACGGCTTCGGCGTTTTTCCTGGCAAGCAGATACTCCTGTTCCGTGGTGACCAGGTCAGGGCTGTAGATGGTGAAGAGCGGCTGTCCTTTGCGGATGTGTTGATAACTCGCATTGGCGTAGACCTCCCGGATCCATCCTGGAAAGCGCGTCTGCACGTAAGAGACTGCGCGGTCGTTGATCTCGACATTGCCGCTGGCTCGAATCTCGTCTGTGAGGTTCTGCATTTCCGCTTTGGCCAGCTTGACCCCGATTGCCTGCATGCGTTCCGGCGTAAGCTGCACCGGGACCAGCGGTGTCTCCGGCGCAGGTGTATTCGTTGCTGTTGCGGGCGCGGCCACGCTGTCTTGCGCTTCAGCCGGCGCCGGACGCGCCTGCGCCGGGCGCAAACGCACCCAGAGCAAACCGGCTAAAACCACGATCACGGCGACAGCGGCAAAGAATGCAATTTTGTAGCGGTTCATGGCAGGGTTACTCCCGTGAGCGACTCCAGGCGCGCCAGCGCCGACTCATGCTCACTCAATTCCTTCTGGTATTGCTCTTCGAAATCCAGGACGTCGCGAAATGATGAGAGCAGCGTTTCAAAGTCCTGGCGGTTGGCTTGATACGCGGCGAGGGCCGACTGAAGCGTGGCACGCGCCTGCGGCATCAGGCCTTCGCGATAGATTCTCAACTGCTCCGTGGATAGCCTGGCCGTCTGGTATTGCGCCTGCACTTCGGCGAGGCGGCGCTGCGTTTCTGTCTGCACGGTTGCGGCGGCTGCTTTCTGCTCTTCCAGTGCCTGCGCCAGTTCAGCCTTGCGCCGGCCCCGGTTGGGCAGCGTGACCGTGAACGTGGCCATGTAGTAGTCGCGAAACCTGCGGTCCGTGTTCTGATACATGTACTGCACGCCGAAGTCAGGACGGAACTCCTTGCGCGAGAGTTCGACCAGTTTGTCCGTCCGGGCCGCTCCGGCTTTGCTGGCGGCAACATCAGGATTGTTCTCGCCCACCGAGTGCATCAGTTCAGCAGGATCTGGCGGAAGGGTTCGTTCGCGCAACGGCTCTGTAACAATGTCGGGTGAATCCTGCCCGCGGCCCAGCAGGCGCTTGATTTCTGCCTGTGCTTCCACCTGGTCGCGATGGTGCATGTTGATCTCCTGCAGGATGCGCGTGTGCTGCAACTGCGCCTTGAGCACCTCCTGCTGGTTGCCTTTGCCCACGCGATAGCGCGATTGGGCAATCTGCTCCAGGTCGCCGAGCAATTTGTCGTCGCGCTCGATAATTCCAAGCGTCTCCTGCAGGTACGCAAGTTTGAAGCAGGCGATCTTCAGTTGCTCGATGACGGTGCGGCTCAGCGCGTCGGCCTGAGCGTGCATCGCGTCGGCCTGAAGGCCGGCAGCTTCGCTCCGCAGTTTGCGTTTGCCGGGCCACGGAAATTCCTGCGAAGCGCCAAGGCTGATGTAAGCAAAGTCGCTGTTGGTGTATCCGGCAAACGGGCGTGGACTGCCAACGCTGAAGTGCTGCACCATTAAATCCGTATCAGGGAGCGCTCCGGCTGACTTGGTCATTTGTCCCGCAGCCTGATAGGCATGTGTCATGGCGCGGATCTCAGGATTGTTCTGCTGTGCTTCATCAATGAGTGAAGCCAGAGATGAGATCGGCGCCGTAACGGATGGCATGGCGCTTTGCGGAGTCTGGGCCAACAGGGCCGCTCCGCAGGTGACAAGCAACAACAAACTCAGAGCTTTCATGGATCCTTTCCTTCGTCAGCCGCAGCACACGAAAACCTTTATGCTGCGACTGGAACTACAGGCGTATGCGTACGCAGGCGTGCGTGCGTGACGGCACGCGGCCACACGAAGGACGGACTAGATTCTGAGGACAGAGATGGAGCCGGGCGGAGATTCAGACAGGCAAGGAGTGTGATCGAACGGAGAAGCGGCAATACGAGAGATCTGCGGTACCAGGGCTTGTGACGGTGCGACGGCCGTGGCAAACTCGGGTGGCGCGGGCGAGTACTTGACGCTCTGCTGCAGGACGCCGGCCTTGGCAGAGGGAGTTTTTGTGCAGCAGCCGTGGGAGGTGTCCATTTGCATGTCGCCACACTGGTCGGCCATATGGCGGCAGCACTCTTTCTCTTCATCGCTCATCATCGCGCCGGGTACCGTGCAGGCCAGCAATGGCGACGTCAGGAGCGTGAGCGCCATGGTCAGATAAACGACTTTGCAGATCTTAGCCAACTTAATAAGTATAGACCTTGTGCCCGGCATGGCCGTGACGAGGGTCACACAAGGCAGCCACTCCGGGGGGCGCGCCTTCTTGAAAGAAGGAAAAGAAGGTGAAGTGGGCAGCCTGCCAGGCTCTTTTTGTAAAGGGCGAACAGCATTATCGCAAAAGAAAATCGCTCAGTTTTTCCCTCTCGTGATTACCTTCCCGCCTTTACTGGACCGTGATATTCACCGTGCTCTTGAAGAAAACGCCGGCCGTGTCCAGCGCCTGCACCGAAAGCCGATGTGTTCCTGTCGGGATGGGCAGACCCACATTGATGGCAGAGAGTCCTGTCTCATAGATTTTCTTCCCATCAAGATAGACCTGGGTCAACTTCACTGGGGTCGCATCTGTTGTACCTGCAATGATCCGCACCGGTGATGCCGCCGTGCTTCCACTTGCAGGCGAGCAAATGGTTACCGATCGATTCACTGTGCTCAACGCGCACAATGCAACAACCTTGGCCACAAAGCTGTCTTCTTCCGCTCCACGCTGCTCCTGAAAAGCACCTGGAGTGGCTGGGACGGTGCCGCCGAAACTTACAAGGCCGGTGAGATAGGCATTTGTGCTGCGGTCCAGTGCGACGCGTGCATGCTCCAGGCCTCCCCCAAAATAGCTGGAATAAATCAGCTGCCCTGTAGAACTGAATTTTGTAATAAAGATGCTGCCACCCGGCGGGTTGTCGAATAGCTGCGGACCCTGGACCCGTTGGAAAGCGGTTTGCGTGATCGGGAAAATTGGTCCCGGCTCACCCGTTACGTAGGCTTCTCCCGCAGGTGTCACTGCAATGCCGGTGCCCCTCCCGCCTCCGCTTCCGAGGAATGTGGAGTAAGCCAGACGTCCGCTGCTGTTTAACTTGCTCACAAAACTGCACTCGCCAGGACAATTCGGCTGAAACGCGTTCTTGACCGGGAAATTTGCTGAGTCCGTGTGTCCCGTAACGAATGCATTCCCAAACGAATCCAGCGCGATGGCGGTACCCCCATCCGGGCCGGTTCCTCCAAGAAAAGTGGAATAGTTCAGGTGCGACCCGGAGGTGCTGACCTGCGCAACAAATGCATCTTGACCGCCCGCAGGCACAGGCTGCACGGTTCCTGCGGTTGTAGGAAAGTCCTTGGCGTCAGTCTGTCCAATTACAAAGGCGTTGCCTGACGGATTCAGCGCAATGCCTTCACCGCTTTGGGTGCCATGGCCGCCGAGGTATGAGGAATATAGCGCACGTGTTCCCAGCGCATTCAGCTTGGTCACGAACGCGCTGGCGCAAGTACCGTCATTCTTGAGTTTGCATTCGCCCTGGAAAACGCCTGCGGTGACAGGAAAGTTTTTCGATGTCGTGGTACCTGTAACGTAAGCGTTGCCGCCGGAATCTACCGCAATGCCGCCTGCTGTCTCGTCGCCGGAACCGCCAAGGAACGTAGCGTAGATCAACCTGGTCCCACTGGAGTTCAGTTTGGCTACCCAGGCATCAGTCTTGCCGCCAAAGGCCCCCTGGAATGCGCCGGCAGTCGGCATGAACGTATCTTCGCCAAAGGTGTTTCCATTGGTGCTTCCAGCGATATAAATGTTGTCCGCCGCATCGAGCGCCAGGGGAACATTGTCAAAAAAGACTGAGCCGGGAACGAACGCGGTAAAGACCATCGTGGAACCCGTAAAGTCCAGCTTCGTCACGAACGCTGATACACACCTGGGAACTTGTGGGCCGTTTTCCCCTGGGAACGTGGTCGAGCATGTCCAGCCCGCTACAACAACGCGATTGGATGAATCAACCGCAATCCCGGTCCCTCCATCGTCTTCATCACCTCCGCCGGTGAGATAGCTGGCATACCGCAGTACTGGATCAATAACCACTGCGGCCCTGCGATCGTAGCTCCCAAGCCGGAAGCCTATTTCGTTTTTGCTATTGATTACGTAATCGCCTTCGACTGCGAAGAGATTATTCCCTTTGCGCTGATAGATCCTGGGTTTCTGCTGAATCACATCTCCAGCAGCGGTCTTAAGAAC
>DASUBD010000560.1:0-3984 GCA_035763445.1 Candidatus Angelobacter sp. | reverse complement strand
CTGCGAGAAGCGCGGTCTCATTAAGCGCGTGCGAGAATCAGATACTGACCGGCGACAGGTCACCCTGGCCATTACAACGGAGGGCGAGAAAATTCTGCGCCAGCAGGCCAGCGCATCGCGAGAGGAACTCCGCAACATAGGACCCATTCTGGTCGCCGCCTTGCAGCGGCTGTTGCGTCAGCATCAGGCTCTGACCAGGCGCAAGAAATAAGGCGCAGCGCGCCACCCGACTCTACGCCCCAATTACATATGCAGCTACCGGTCGAGTGGCCCGGCGCAACGCATTCCGCCGTATCTCCTGCGTCTGGTCTTCATGCCGCTTCCTGCATGTATTCCGGCTTGCCCTGCTCACGCAGCACACGGCGCAACTTCAGGCGCGCTTTGTGAAGTTGTGATTTGCAGTTTCCGGCGCTGCATCCCAGGATCTCCGCCATCTCCTGGTGTTCATAACCAAGAATGTCATGCAGGGCAAAGACCAGCCGGTATCCGGGAGGCAGGCACCCAAGCGCCCGCTCCAGCGCAATGCGATCAATCGAGTGCGTGAGCAGCTCGTCTTCCGTGCCCAGCACGGGAGGAGGCGTCTCATTATCTGCGGGTCCGGCAATTTCCTCAATGGAAGTCTCGCGCCAGGGCTTCTTGCGCAGGCTCATCAGGACTACGTTTACGGCAACGCGGTGCAGCCAGGTGGAAAATGCTGATTCTCCGCGAAAGGTGTGCAGCTTGCGGTAGACCTGAAGAAACGCTTCCTGCATGAGGTCTTCAGCGTCTTCTACGTTGTGGACCATCCGCAGGCAGAGGGAATAAATGCGGCGCTTATGCGTTGAATAAAGAAGAGTGAATGCCTGCTGGTCGCCGGCCTGCGCCCTGCGGATGAGTTCGCGCTGGTCCGGCATCTGAATTGTTACTGAGTTCGCAGTTCCTTGTTTAAGCCACGGCGTCATCGTTACTCCAATCGACTGAATTCCTGTCTTTGTTTAGCTGCTGCTGTTATGGACGACAGTGAGAAGGAGTTTGCGAGATGTTTAGCAGATAAGGACCACCGGGGCAGCAGGAGGTCCGTGCGGCGACATTGAGACCGTATCGAACAGGGAAGCACTTGAAAGCTGCAAGGGGATAAAGTTCACCAGAAATTCAGGAACGGCTATGGCCAGAAGCCAGAAGATCTGGTCAGCAACCTGCTGCGCTTCAAGAGTGGTTTTTGGCAGAGTAACGCCGGGCATAATGAAGATGGTTGAGACTAAAGCGAGTAACCCTACAACCATAATCCGGCGCATATGTTGGTGGGATGTTTCGTCCACAAGCTGCCGTTGCTTTTATTCGGCCCGTGGCGCTTCTTGTCGCTTGTGATTCAATAAAGCCTCATCTCTGCCGCTCTCACGGCTTAATCGTGATGCGACGGGGTAGCCTGACGAAATACCAGCTTCCAGCCGCAGGTCCCATTGATCCAGACGTAACTCACATATCGCTTTTCCGGGAGGTGAGCTGAAAACAGCGGATTGCGCAGGTTCAGCCGGATCTGCCACTGTTCGCGCGCATAAAGCCGATCAGAGCGGTGGTGAATTGCCTCTGATCTTCCAGATTTGATAAATGAGCGCCACGAAGTACCACAGAGTTTGCTGCGGGAATTGCATCTGCAAGAAGCTTCCCGTTGGCTTCCCACGGAGTCGAAGGGTCCTGGTTACTCCCGATGACCAGCGTAGGTGTCTTGATGCGGCTGGCCGCATCAGTGAAGTTGACGTCACGCAGCGCGGCGCAGCATCCGGCGTAGCCGATTGGGTCGGTTCCAAGCAGCACAGCTCGAATTGTCTGCCCCCAAACGCCGACCCGGTTTTCAGGAGAAAAGAACCTCTCCAGTCCCGCATCAGCAACGGCTGCCATTCCGCCCTGCCGCACTGACTGCAGGCGCGCCTCCCAGATTTCACGGGTTCCAAATTTCGGCGATGTGTTGGCCAGAACCAGGGCTGAAAGATAGTCCGACGCATTCAGTGCGAGCCACTGGCCCACAGCACCTCCCATGGAAAGTCCGCAAAAAGCAAACTGCCCTACGTTGAGCGCGCTACATAAATCCACAACGTCGCGCCCCAGCATTTCAATGGAGTAGTCACCGGCCGGCACATCGGACGCGCCGTGCCCGCGGCTGTCGTAACGCAAGACGCGGAAATCTTGGAGCAGGTCCGGCATTTGCGGGTCCCACATGCCCAGATCACAGCCAAGAGAATGCGAGAGCACCAGCACGGGCAGTTCCTGCCTGCCCTCGAGCCGGTAGTACAGATGCACATTGTTTACGCTGATAAAAGGCACTACGTACTCCTTCACGGCAGCGGTTTATTTCGTCAATAAATGATAATTGGATCGGATGCGATTTTTTGCGCGACAACATGGCTCGCTCCTGAAACAATTTCCTGTTGCATGTTCGGATTTTGAGCAGAGGGAGCGCAAATGAGCACTGTTCTGGTCACCGGTGGTTCCGGCTTCATTGGCAGTCACTGCATAGTGCAACTGCTGGCGGCCGGCCATCAGGTGCGTACCACCGTTCGCAATTTGAAGCGTGAAGCTGATGTACGCGCAATGTTGAAGCAAGGCGGCATTGAACCGGACGGCCGCCTATCATTTTTCGCCGCCGACCTTGAGGAAGATTCTGGCTGGTCACAGGCTGTTTCCGGCTGCGATTATGTTTTGCACGTCGCCTCGCCTTTTCCGGCGGGAATTCCCAGGCATGAAGATAATCTGATTGTGCCTGCGCGCGAGGGCACCCTTCGCGTGCTCCGGGCATCACGTGATGCCGGAGTGAAACGCGTGGTGCTGACTTCTTCCTTTGCAGCCATCGGCTATGGCCATATTGCTCTTGGCACGCCGTACAACGAGACCAACTGGACCGAGCCCAGTGGCGACCTGAGTGCCTATGTGAAATCGAAGACGCTGGCAGAACGAGCCGCCTGGGACTTTATGGCGCGCGAGGGCGGGAAGCTTGAACTCTCCGTTGTTAATCCTGTAGGAGTCTTTGGCCCTCTGCTGGGCCGCGACTACGCGACATCAATCCTTCTGGTCCAGAAACTTATGGACGGCGCCATGCCCGGCCTGCCTAAGCTGTATTTCGGAGTGGTTGATGTCCGCGATGTTGCTGACCTGCACCTCCGTGCCATGACGCACCCGGCGGCTAAGGGCGAGCGCTTCCTGGCCGTTGCGGGAGACTTTATGTCAGTTCAGGAGATCGCCGGCGTTTTGAAGAGTCGCATGGGCCAATACGCAAGAAGAGTGCCATTAAGAGTGTTGCCAAACTGGCTGGTTCGGCTGGCTGCCTTAAAGGACCCCGCCGTAAAACAGATCCTGCCCGAACTGGGCACAATCAAGAATGCCACAAACGAGAAGGCGAGACGCGTGCTGGGATGGTCTCCGCGATCGAGGGAAGAAGCACTCATTGCCACCGCAGAGAGCCTGGTGCGTTACAAATTGCTGAAGGACAGTTGAAAAGGGAACCGAAACGATGACGTGGCTAAGCGGTAGGCACGAGGATACTCGAACGCCAAGCCAAAAAAGCATGCGCGAAATAAGAAATGGTAGGCACGAGGAGACTCGAACTCCTGACCTCTACCGTGTCAAGGTAGCGCTCTAACCAACTGAGCTACGCGCCTACTGCTCGTGCCATTTTATCACCGTCCGTGGATCAAGAGCAGCAACTCTCACAGGCAACCGATAAAGCTCTCGCTGCCACTAAGGCAATAGGGAACCGTCCTTCAAACTTAAATCAATCGGCATTCGCTGGAGAATCAGCGAGGCGATTTCAGGAGAAGCATGAAAGCACGTCTTTTTGTTGCAATTCTGTCTGTTCTGCTCTTAAGTTCTCTTCCTTCGTTTGCACAAACCGGCTCGGACGATCAGCCGCCTTTTGATGTTTTTGCCGGGTTTTCCCACTCCAGCAACTTTGGCACCGGCCTGAACGGCTGGATTCTGGCCGGCAATTACAGCCTGAACAACAGCTGGCTT
>DASUBD010000559.1:0-6507 GCA_035763445.1 Candidatus Angelobacter sp. | reverse complement strand
AAGTCAATCCAAATGACGAACCTGTAGTGCCGTCACGGGCAAGAATGGACCGTGGCCGTTCCCGCGAGGACGATACCCCGCGAGCATCCGCGTCTGACGATTCGCCCTCTCCGAATTATTCTCGTAGAAATTCCGAACGCTCACGGAAGAAAAGCTCTCCGGCTTCTGAACTCGACGATTCGTTTGTCATCGACCTGGAAGACGATGATGAAGTGCAGTTCCTGCGCGCCCAGCGCCGTGTCCCGGTCAAGCGCAATGTGCTGCCGAAAAAGCTGGCGCAGAAGGTCAAACTGGCTGCAGTCATCGTGGGCATGGCGCTAGTGGTGGGAAGCGTAGCCGCCACGGCTTATGGCTATGGCATGCACTCGTGGCGCTTCCGCATCAACTCCAGTGACAACGTGGAAATCAGCGGCGTGCACAATGCCTCGCGCGCGCATGTGATGGAGATTGCCGGAGCCGACATTGGCCGCAACATCTTCTTTGTGCCGCTCGACGAACGGCAGCGCCAGTTGGAGAAGATTCCATGGGTGGAATCAGCCACTGTCATGCGCCTTTTGCCCAACCGCATTGCCGTCGATATCCTGGAGCGCACTCCAGTGGCGTTTGTGCAGATTGGGCCGCGCGTGAGTCTCATCGATGCCAACGGCGTAATTATGGGCATGCCGGCCGACCGCCACACAAAGTATTCATTTCCTGTGATCCACGGCATTAGCGATACGGAGCCGCTCTCCTCGCGCGCGGCGGCCATGAAAATCTACAACCGCATGGCTGAGGAACTCGACTCCGGCGGCAAGGACGGCGCGCGGTACACGCGGCAGCTCAGTGAAGTGGATCTTTCTGATCCGGAAGACGTAAAGGTAATGGCCGATGAAGGCGGTGGAACTCTGCTAATCCACCTGGGCTCGTCGAATTTCCTGGATCGTTACAAGCTGTACCTAGCGCACGTCGCCGAATGGCGACAACAGTTTCAGAATCTGCAATCGGTGGACCTGCGGTATGACGGGCAGATCATTGTGAATCCAGATAAGCCGGCCGAATCGCCCAAAGATGCGAAGCCATCAGCAGTCAGCACTCAGCATTCAGCCCCAAAGCCGACTGTGAAAGCTGCTACCTGGAAACCAAACAAAGCCCACCCGAAGAAGAAGACCTGGAAAAAGAAGTAATGCTATCGGAAACAAAGCAGATTCGAGCAGATGTGGAAGAAGTAAGGCGCGGACGAGCCAACGGTGACGCAGAAGCTAATGGCCAACAGCCAAAAGCCAAGAGCTAGGAGTTAGGAGCTTTCTTCATGAGCAGTGCGGCAAAAAACGGCAACGGGAACGGGAATGGCCAGAACAATGACAACCGCAACTTGATCACGGTGCTTGATGTGGGTAGCGCCAAGACGGTGGCATTGATCTGCCAGGCCACGGATTCCGGGCTGCGATATCGCGGACATGCCGTGGTGGAGAGCCGTGGGTCGCGCAAAGGGATCATTGTTGAGCTGGACAAGGCCGTACACAGCGTGCAGAAGGCAGTGGAAGAAGCTGAACGGCTGGCCGAATGCACCGTGGAAAGCGCCATGGTTTCGGTGGGAGGCTCACACATAAAGGGCGTGACCAGCCGTGGTGGCATGACGCTGGGCAATCGCCCGCGTGACGTTAAACGGGAAGATATCCGAACCGCAGTAGAAAAAGCCCGTTCGGTGATTCTTCCAGCCGATCGCGAGATTCTCCATCTGCTGCCGCAGGAGTTCATTCTTGACGATCAGGGAAGCCTGCGCGATCCCGCCGGCATGATGGGGCGCCGCCTGGAAGTGAACCTCCACATGGTCACAGCTTCGGCCAGCGCCACCCAGAACGTTGTCACGGCCGTAAATCGGGCCGGACTGCACGTGGACAACGTGGTCTATGAAGCCCTGATGTCCGCCGACGCGGTTCTGCGCGTGGACGAAAAAGAACTGGGCGTTTGCCTGGCTGACATCGGCGCGGGCTCAACCGATTTGATCGTATATTGCGATGGCATGGTGGCGCACACGGGCGTGATCCCAGTGGGCGGCGACCATTTCACCAACGATGTGGCTGTTGGACTGCGAACGCCTCTGGCGTCCGCCGAGAGCATCAAGAAGAGTTTCGGTCACACCATCAGCGGCAAAGTTCCTGAAGGGGACGAGATTGAAGTTCCGGCTGTGGGCGATCGCCCCTCACGCCTGATGCCGCGGCGCTTCATGGCAGAAATCCTGGAACCGCGTGCCGACGAACTATGCGAACTGATGCGCGACCACCTGCGCCAGGCGGGCGTGCTGGAAATCTGCAATGCCGGCATCGTGCTTACGGGCGGCGGGTCGCGACTTGATGGCTTATCAGAAGTTTTTGAAAAGGTCCTGGACAAGCCGGTGCGTCTGGCGTCACCGCAGCCCATCTCCAGCATGCCGCCGCAGTTGGCGGAGCCGGAGTTTTCCACGGTGATTGGGCTCGCCATGTATGCGCATCGCACCACGGCAGCAAAAATGATCCAGGAACAAGGTTTTGGCGCGAAGGTGCGCACCCTGCTGGCCAAGCTGGGTGCGTAAAAAATAAACGCGGGCCGGAGGTCGCAGCAGGCTTCCGGAAATTGAAGACGCGAGTGGAGATGCAGCCTAACTGCATCCCGGCTCAGGTGACGGTCCGGAAAAGGATCAGGAGTGTGATGCATGAATGATGAAAGAAAAAAAACGCAGCCGGATGGTGAGATCCGGATCAGCTTCAATGAAGACCCGCGCAACAACGCCAAAATCAAGGTCATTGGTGTGGGCGGCGGCGGTGGCAACGCGGTGAACCGCATGATCTGCTCCGGCATGGAAGGCGTGGAATTTGTGGTGGCCAATACTGACTTGCAGGCGCTGCAGATGTCGCGTGCGCCTGTGAAGATTCAGCTTGGCACCAAGCTCACCACCGGCCTGGGCGCAGGCGCAAACCCGGAAGTTGGCCGTCGCGGCGCATTGGAAGATGCCGACAAGATCATTGAAGCGCTTGAAGGCGCAGATATGGTCTTTGTCACGGCCGGTCTCGGTGGCGGCACCGGCACAGGAGCGGCGCCAATCATCGCTTCTCTTGCCAGCGAAATGGGCGCTCTGACGGTCGCCGTGGTGACCAAGCCTTTTGCCTTTGAAGGCAAGCGGCGCATGAACCAGGCAGAACGTGGCATGGCGGAACTGGTGGACAGCGTGGACACCATGATCGTCATCCCCAACGAGCGGCTGCTGGCAGTGGCCCAGAATGCGGGGTTCTTTGAATCCTTTCGCGTGGCTGACGACATCCTGCGGCAGGCAGTCCAGGGCATTTCAGACATCATCACCATTCCCGGCATCATCAACCGTGACTTTGCTGATGTGAAAACCATCATGCAGGGCATGGGACATGCCGTCATGGGCACTGCCGTTGCCAAAGGCGAACGCCGTGCCACAGAGGCGGCGCAGGCGGCCATCTCTTCCCCGCTGCTCGAGGAAGGCGCGATTGATGGCGCTCGCGGCATCCTGATCAACATCACCGGCTCAAGTTCGCTGAAGCTGGCGGAAGTGAATGAAGCGTCCACCATTATTCAGTCGGCCGCGCATGAAGACGCCAATATCATCTTCGGCGCTGTGCAGGACGAAAAGATGAAGGACGAGGTCAAAATCACCGTGATCGCCACCGGCTTCAAGAGTGACTTCCAGGCACGCAGCCAGCGCGGCGTAACCACCGCGCAACAGGCCATTGCCTCGGCAAGAACGGCCAACGCATACCAGGCACAGCAACCGGCAGCTCAGCCTGAAACACGCACTGTGAATAGTGGAGCTGTCCACAACGGCATGCCGACCCGCGTAATGGCGGCTCCTGTACGCGAAACGCCAAGCCTGGCAACGGTGACCGAAGCAATGCGGACCAGCGTGGAAAGAGACGATCTGGATGTGCCCGCGTTTATTCGTAAGCGTGGCGAAATCAACTAAAGTCGCGTTAAGAAAATTAATCGCGAGTTAAGGAGAAGAACATAGGTCGTGGTTCAGGGTTGTAAATACCAGGCCTAAGTTCCCGTTTTTTGATCCCAGGTGATTCGTGCAGAAATTGACGCAGCTCCGGTGTACAAACCCTGCCGGAGCTGCAGCATCTTTCCTTTCTGACGGGCAGAAAGGGATGAAACGAAACACTTACTCCGGATTCAGGTGAATTGGGGATTGTCGGGTTACGAACAGCTCACGTAGGATGCGGATATAGGCTTGATAACCAGACAGTCCGGAAATTTTTGCTGAACTTCCGGTTTATGCAGTTAACAGCTCTCCCTCAGGATTTTAAGGTACTAGTGACCCTATGATGTCTCGGCTCCGCTTTTTCATTTTGGCAGTTACGGCCCTTATCGTCGCCCTCGTCTCAATCCCCGGCTTTGCTGCGTCCAGTGCGACTGTTCGGACCAGGAAAACTGGTTCGGTTTCTGAAAGCGCACACAAACACAAAAAAGCCCGCAAGCGGGTGGTACGCTCTCACAAGCGCTCCACGCGAGCCAGTGTGAAGCAGGTCAGCGCCCGCACCACGCGAACGCGCCGGGTTCACCATGTTCGCCGGCATCGCTACGTCGAGCACTTCTATACCAGTTCTTACGCAACGGACATCACCAACGGAGATGACACTGCAGGTGAAGATGCCATGGTTCGTCAGGCAGCGCTGGACGCGTTGGGCAACATGAATGGGACCATGGTTGCCATTGATCCCACTGACGGCCGAATCCTGGCCATGGTGAACCAGAGACTCGCTCTCTCAGGCGGGGCGCAGCCGTGCTCCACCATTAAAGTTGCCGTAGCTTTGGCGGCTCTGAGTGAAGGCGTCATCTCCAGTGAGACTGAGGTTAGCCTTGGCGGCCGCGCCAGGATGAACCTGACGCAGGCCCTGGCTCACTCGAACAACGCTTACTTTGAAGCCGTAGGGCGCAAGCTTGGATTCGAGAAGGTAAGCTATTACGCTCACCAGTTCGGGCTGGGCGAGCTGGCTGGCTATCACATACCGGGTGAGCACCTGGGCGTTTTTCCGACCACTGAGCTGCCGGCCAAGCTGGGCGGTGTAGGCAAGATGTGCTCGTTCGGTGAAAGCATCTCCATGACGCCTCTGCAACTTGGCGCTCTGGTGTCGGCTGTGGCGAACGGCGGGACGCTCTATTACCTGCAGCATCCAACATCGCCGGAAGATGTCCAGACCTTCGAGCCAAAGATCAAGCGCGAGCTCGATATAGCGGACGTGATTCCGGAGATGCAGGATGGCATGATGGGAGCCGTGGAATACGGAACTGCGCGCAGGCTGCGCCTGAACTTCAGCGAAGAGCAGATTCTGGGCAAGACAGGCACCTGCTCCAAAGACGGCACACGCTTTGGCTGGTTCGCCTCTTACGCGAAAACCGAGTACGGACACATTGTTACCGTGGTCTTTCTGCAGGGCGGGCGGCCGACGTTCGGACCAAAAGCCGCCGAGATTACTGGCCGGTTCTACCGGTCACTTTACGATCACGACTTCTTCCGCGCTACAGCATCAAGCCAGATACCGGAAAAAACAGTCAGCACAGAACAATAGACTTCGCCGAAAAATAGAGCAAAACTGGCCGCTCCGCGCGGCCAGTGCTATTTTGCAGGAGTTGAGAACTATTCCTCAATTTCACTGCGCGAGTTCCTGGGCACAAAGATGCGATCAGCATTGTTAGCAAACAACGTTTCACACGGGGCTGGTACGGTGGGCTCAACCCCAAATCAATGAGGCTTTATATCCACGACCCCACCATCCCGGGGCTCTCCATTAATGGTGCACCTGAAGTGGTAAATGCCTCCTTGTGTAAACGTACGGTCCTCGGCATCAGTTACGGTGATCGTATCGTCTCCGAAAGGCGAAAGGAACGTGATTTGAAGCGTCCCCTCAGAGCTTGAAAAGCGTACAGTTTCGCCTTTGTTTGCGATCAACGGGCTCATACCATTAATTCCCCACTCCAGGGAAAGTACTCGAGGAGTTCCACCCGCAGGGCGAGGCGGCACAACGGCGCTAACAGACATATTCTTATCCTCCTTCTTGTTTTCTCGCTTTCACTTCTTTAAAGCGCGAATTCTGGCAAAAATCTGCCAAATCAGGATGGCGTTCCACATCCAACAGGACCGGCAAGGTCGCCCGCTCAAGAGCGCTCAGCGCCCGGTCTCGCTGGCCCAGCGCATTGTAGGTAAGCACTGCGTTACGAATGACTTGACTATCTGCTGGCGCTGCATGCAATGCCTGAGCCACTTCCTCCTGCGCCCGCTTCTCTCCAAGTCTGGCTTCGAAGTGAGCAACGTAGGATCGGGTTTCAGCAAGTTGGGGCTGTGTTTGCAGTTCCCTGATGGCAAGGTGCTCCCCGTTTTGATAGGCGCTTCTGGCGGCTGCTGCATGATGCAGACGGCGCTCAGAATCAGCAAGATTGAGCCAATAGCGGTAGTTCGGAGAAAGCTGCACGGCCCTGCGGTAATAATCAGCAGCTTCCTGGTCACGCCCAAGATATGCCAGTGCA
>DASUBD010000558.1:0-3833 GCA_035763445.1 Candidatus Angelobacter sp. | reverse complement strand
TTTCCTGCTGCTGCAGCGGCCCTGGGCCTGCCACGCCGGCCTCTATTGCCTTGCAGGGCTGAAATGGCATCGTTTAACCGGTCTCGTTCGGCTTCAAGTTCAGCAATGATTGATTCTGTATCCAAGGGGGTGTTTTCTCCTTTTTGAATTCACACTCTGACACACTAGAAAAATTCCGTTGTAGAGCATTATCTCCTGAGCAATACGGTAGATACAATCACTTCCGTGCAATTAACAGGTAGATGGCAAAGCCGGTGATCAACCCGTTCCAGCATAGAAGCGCAATGATCCAGATACGAGCACTGGCCCATTTGCGGGTCCAGTCTTCACGAAGGCCGGCAAGGCTCTCTTCCGCGGCCAGGGCGCGCTGCTCCGCCGCGGCCAGACGCTGGTCGAACTGTGTGAATACCTGGTTGAGCTGGGCGTTGAGCTCGTCCAGGGACCCGGAACCTTGCGGCTCAGACTTGTTGGCGTTCATGCGCTCGCGCGCGATGTCCACGGCCCCGCGGGCCACGTGCGGCGCCGCGTGAGTTGCCGCGGTCTTCACAATCTCGAACAGGACACTCCACAAGCCCATGCGATTTCCGCAGCTCCGTCGGTTTAGTTTGGCCGCTAGTGAAGATTGTACCTCGCATGCGCGAATTGTGATGCTAGTTGTTGCGAACGGAAGCCGGGTTGCCACTCCTGGTAACCAGTTATTCGTGAGGTAAAAGGGGTGAAAAAGGTGAAAGCAGCTTGCCGATGACCGAGCGCTACGATGTAGTGGTCCTGGGGGCAGGCGCGGCTGGGCTGATGTGCGCCATTGAGGCGGGCAAGCGCGGCCGGCGTGTGGCCGTGCTGGAGCGGGCTGAGCGCATCGGCAAAAAGATACTGATTTCAGGCGGCGGACGCTGCAACTTCACCAATCTGCACTGCTCGCCGGAGAACTTTATTTCCGCCAACCCGCACTTCTCCAAATCGGCGCTGGCGCGCTACACGCCGCAAGATTTTATTGCTCTGGTGAAGAAGCATGGCATCCGCTATCACGAGAAGACCCTGGGACAGCTCTTCTGTGATCACTCGGCGCATGAGATTGTGGCTATGCTGGAAGAGGAATGCCGAAGCGCAGGGGCAAAGATCTTTACCGGCGTACATGTGCATGCGGTGCAGCATGATGAGGGCTTTACTCTGCGTGCCGGTGATCGCAGTTTCAGTGGGGCGTCTCTGGTAGTAGCCACCGGCGGACTTTCCATTCCCAAGATGGGAGCCACCGGATTCGGCTACGACGTGGCGCGACAGTTTGGGCTGAAGATCATTCCCACGCGCCCAGCGCTGGTTCCTCTGGTGTTGAGTTCTGGCGATCGCAAGCGATGGTGCGATCTGAGCGGCGTGTCGGCAGAGGTGGTGGCAGCATTCGGGAAGCAGAGCTTCCGGGAAAAGATGCTGATCACACACAAAGGCTTGAGTGGACCGGCCATCCTGCAAATTTCGTCTTATTGGCAAACCGCTCAGCCAATTGGGATTGACCTTGCTCCCGGAGGCGAGCTAACAACAACGTTGCGTGAGCCATCCGCGCGCCGCGACTTGAACGCGCTGAGATCTGCGTTGCGGGCCGTGCTGCCGCAGCGTCTCGGCGAGCGGTGGCTTGAAATCCATCCGCCTGCAGGCTGGAGCAATCACGCATTGGAACAATTTGAAAAGGAGATCCATAGCTGGCAGGTTACGCCTGAAGGTACTGAGGGCTATGACAAAGCTGAGGTCACGGCCGGTGGCGTGGACACCAACGAGCTCTCTGCACGCACCATGGAGAGCCGCAAGGTTCCCGGATTATATTTCACCGGAGAAGTAGTGGACGTTACAGGACATCTCGGCGGTTTTAACTTCCAGTGGGCCTGGGCTTCAGGATTCTGCGCCGGGCACGCGGTGTGACGTAGACTTAGATTTCTCAGAGCAGGTGCTTCAGTCCAAGCCATGCCGGATGAAGCCGAACACGCGCTGAGTCCGGCTGCAGAAGGAGCATACATCGGCAAGACGGGAGACGCGCTTAGGCGGTTTGGAGCAAATCGACATAAATAGATGAGAGTAGCAATTCTAGGATCAGGACGTATCGGAGCGGTTGCGGCGCGGCTGTTTGTGGCTGCCGGCCATGGAGTTGCCATCGCAAACTCCCGCGGGCCGGAATCATTGCAAGCTCTAGTCCAGGAACTCGGGCCGCCCGCTCACGCCATGACCATCACCGATGCTGCGCGGTTCGGAGATGTGGTTCTGCTGGCCGTTCCCTGGCATCTGGAAGTCGCGCTGCCTCCTGCTGAGGTGCTGGGCAACAAAATCGTGATGGACGCCATGAATCCTTACAATCCCGCCGGCGGTTTCTTTGACCTGGGAGGGTCTACTTCAAGCGAAATCGTGCTACGGCGCATGCCCGGTGCGCGCCTGGTAAAGGCCTTCAATACCATCTATTACGAGCATCTGGCCAACCGCGGACGAAAAGATTTGCCTCTGGAAGACCGCCACGCCATTTACATTGCCGGCGATGACCAGGAAGCAAAGGAAATTGTTGCGCGACTTATCAGCGACATCGGTTTCGCGCCGGTGGATACCGGTGGCCTCCGCGAAGGCGGCCGCATGCAAGAGCCTGATTCGCCCATCTACAACGAAACTTACACCGCACGCGAGGCGCACAAAATGCTGGCTGCGCTCACCCGCTCCGGAGCGCAAAAGTGAGTAGCCGCGGGTGGACGCCAGTCTTTTTCTTCATCTGGATCATAACCGTGACGCATGTGCTGGCACAGGAACGGACTCTCACCATCCCCGAAGCGGTGAACGATGCTCTCAAGCAGTCTCAGATTACGCTTCCCGGTTCGGCTCCGTTCCACGTGAAAGCGTCGATTACAAATACAGCTCATCCCAACTCCGAATACAAAGCTGAGATAGAAGAGTATTGGCTTTCACCCCAGAGCTGGCGGCGCACCATTGAGTCGCCCGCCTTCTCGCAAACTTTGATAGTGGATGGCGACAAAATTTCTGAAACGGACCGCGAAGATTATTATCCGTTGTGGTTGAGTGATCTGGTCACCGCCATTTTTGATCCATTGCCCATGCACCAGCAGTTACAAAGCTTCAAGGGCGCAGTCACTCTCTCAGGGGAATCTGACGATGATTACTCCTGTTTCAACTTCTCTGTGCCCACGGGTATTCCTCCGGTGCACGGCGTGCTCCCCTACGCATTCTGCTTTACTGGAAAAAGCGGACTGTTGCTGGAAGTAGCCACACCCGGGTATAAGGCCCATTTTGCCGATTACAAACCATTCAAGAACAAGATGGTCGCACGGAGGATCAGCGCTCAACTGGCTCCGGACGCTGTTCTGGAAGTGACCATTACATTGGATGATGCGCAGCTTGCGGACCGTTCGTTGTTTGCCGTGGATCAAGCCACGCCGCCTGCTGCGCAGTTGAAGAGTCAGCAGGTAGCGGAATCCATGGCGCGCAACATCGCCACAGCTGCGCCCGCCATTGTGTGGCCCCCTGTGCGCGAGGGGAAACGCAGCGGGGCACTCAGCGTCTTTGTCTCGGTGGATAAGCTTGGGAAAGTGCGCGAAGTCTGGCCCGTGGCATCTGATAATCCTGAGCTGAATGAAGCCGGGTGCGATCAGGTGATGCACTGGCGCTTTCAGCCCTATACCAACGGCGTCCCCATGCAGATGGAATCCGTATTGACGTTTGCCTTTGATGCCATGCAGGGAGCGCCCATCCCGCTGCTTTCCAACGCTGAGGCGCGCACGCTGGCTGCGCATGTGGTTGAGCCGCGGCTGAAAAAAGGCACGTCGCCGTTCACGCTGCGCATTCGCGTGGAC
>DASUBD010000557.1:0-4955 GCA_035763445.1 Candidatus Angelobacter sp. | reverse complement strand
TTCCATTCGGAGACACGGGTTGACATGGGGGCAAACCGTTTTGAATGCAGTGGAGTGCGCCAGAGGCCTGCCCAACGTCGATTCTCAATCAATTGGTTTGCTTGGCTTTTCGCTGGGAGGATATCTGGCAGTTGCCGTTGCAGCCCACGACCGGCGCATCAAATGTGTTGCGGAGTTTTTTGGAGGAGTACCGGAAAGGTTTCTACCATCCATTGAACATTTACCGCCCACTCTGATTCTTCATGGACAAGACGACGAGATCGTTCCAGTTCGCCATGCACTGGAGCTAAAGCAGTTGTGCGAAAAAAAGGGCTTCTCCTTCGAGATGGAGCTCTATCCCGGAGCTGGTCATAATTTCTCCGGAGCATTCATGCGTACGGCAATAGAACGCACAATAGCTTTCCTGGACCAAAGATTACAAGTTCGAGAATCAGTACACATGTTCAGCAGCCCAGCTTAAGCTTAACTGCATACTTCGAGCCCGCCCAACAAACGCTTGCGAATCCTGGAAGAAACGTCACCATTCTTAATTAATTACAGGTGTATATGGCGCCAACTCAAATTTGTTCCACTCTGATGGAGCTCTTACGCAGAAGGGCCTCTTCAGATCCTGATCACGTCCTTTACAGCTTTCTTCGAGACGATCTATCAGTCGGCCAGGATATCAGCCTGAGGTTTCTCGACCTGCGCGCACGCTCGGTGGCTGCGTTCATTCAAGGGGAAACCTCGCCGGGTGATCGCATCCTGTTGGTTTTCCCGTTTGGTCCAGGGTTTCTGGAAGGATTCTTTGGATCAATTTATGCAGGACGAATTCCAGTTCCGGCTTACGCTCCCAGACCTGGGCGGCCCAATCACACACTGGCGGCCATTTGCAATGATGCGCAGCCAAGCATTGTCCTGACGAATCATGAGCAAGCATCGCGAATCAAAGAAGCATTGAGCTCTGGTTCACCCGAACTGCGTTGCTGCTGTGTCGAAGATATTCCTGATGATGGAGCTGAAGCATGGGTTGAGCCGGAGATCAATTCGGAGACAATTGCATTTCTGCAATACACGTCAGGTTCCACGGCTGCTCCCAAGGGAGTAATTGTGAGCCATGGAAATATCATTCACAACGAGAGAATGATTCAGGAGGCGTTCTGCCAGGATGAATCTTCCGTCGTGGTGAGCTGGTTGCCTCTCTATCACGATATGGGACTGATTGGAGGTGTCCTGCAGCCGTTATGGGCCAAGAGCCGTTGTTTCCTCATGCGGCCGCAGACATTTGTGCAAAACCCTTTTCAATGGCTGGAGGCCATCAGCAGATTCAAGGGCACGACCTCCGGAGGCCCGGACTTTGCGTATCGCTTATGTGTCGCCAGAGTTACTTCTCAGCAGCTTACTGCGCTGAATCTCAGCACCTGGCGAGTCGCATTCAATGGCTCAGAGCCGGTACAGCCGGCAACCATAAGGCAATTTAGCCAAAGATTTGAAACGTGCGGATTTCGCAAGTCTGCCTTTGTTCCTTGCTATGGACTGGCTGAATCCACATTGCTGGTCACAGCCAGGCGGAATTCGGCTGAGCTGACAATCAGGAGTTTTCAATCACGTGAACTGGAGCGCAACCGCGTTGTTCCGTCTGATGTGAACGACTTCGGAGCACGCCCGCTGGTAGGTTGCGGTGTGGGGAGCGCCAGCCAGAACGTGGTCATTGTAAATCCGGAATCGGGCTCGCTATGTGATGGGGGAGAGGCTGGAGAGATTTTGGTATCCGGCCCGCATGTGGCGCAAGGATACTGGAACAAAACAAAAGAAACGGCGGAAATCTTCGGCCAAAAAATCGCTGGAAGAGAAGGAAATTTTCTGCGAACCGGCGATCTGGGGTTTGTGCTGGAGAATGAATTGTTCATTGCGGGACGTAGCCGTGACTTGATCGTGCTCCGTGGCCGGAATTTTTATCCCCAGGACTTTGAAATGCTTGCCATGCAATCGCATGAAGCCTTTCAAGCAGGATTGACAGCGGCTTTTGCTGTGAAGACAGAAGCGGAGCCGGAGTTGGTCATCGTGCAGGAAACACAAAATCGAGCCTTGGACTTTGAAACAGCATGTCAGGTGATTCGCGAGGCAATCGTAGAAGAGTTTGACGTCTCTCCTGAAAAAATCCTTTTTGTACGCTCTGGAAGTCTTCCTCGAACCAGTAGTGGAAAGATCAGGAGGCAGCAGTGCAAAGCGGAGCTTTTGGCCGGCAGTCTCAAACTCGTATTTGAGGAAGCAGGCAACAAGACAGCTCCGGAAGTGAACACTGCTTCTGCCGCTCCGAATGACGAAGCGGTAAGCCATAATCTACCTCTTCTTCAAGACAATCTCGCCGATCTGGTAAGAAAGATTTTGCGGCTCGGCAATCGTGAGATCGACCCAAAGGTGTCTCTGCTTGCTCTGGGACTGGATTCAATTGCAGCGGCAGAACTGAAAACTGCGATAGCCCAGAATCTGAAAGTAGATGTATCACTTGAAGACATATTGCAAGGCATCAGCCTGGCTGAGCTTGCAACCATGGTTGGCGAGGGGCGGCAGGTGGATGCGATGGATAAGTTGCCCGCCGAGTCTGAATGGGGCTCTACTTACCCTCTTTCGCAAGGCCAGTCGGCCATCTGGTATCTATCGCGATTGTCTCCTGACAGTGCCGCTTACAACATTGCAGTTGCCATGCAGTGCAGCGATGAAATGAATGAGGAGGTTCTCAAGCAGTCATTCATGGTCCTCATGCGCCGCCATGAGGCCTTGCGCACTGTGATCAGAACCGGCGATCAGGGCCCGTATCAGCTTGTATTAGATCATCCCGTGTTGTCATTCACTCTTGAAGGGCCAAAGAATTTATCAGAAGACCTCCTGTACGAGTTGCTGACCGAAGCAGCCGAGCGACCTTTTGATCTGGAGAATGGCCCATTATTTCGCATATCGATATTCCGGATGGGCAAGACAAAGCGAGTGTTGTTGTTTGTGTTCCATCACATCATCGTGGATTTCCTGTCCCTGGAACTGATCCTGAGTGAACTCGGCCCTGTGTATCAGGCGCTGTTGCGAGGGGAAAACTACATATTTCCCACCGAGGCTGGACGCTATCGTGACTACATTGTGTGGCAGCAGAGAATGCTCGCGCAGGATCAAGGGTCAAAGTTGAAGACCTTCTGGCATGAACGCCTCCAGGGAGAATTGCCGGTTACAGAGCTACCGTCGTCTCGAGTGCGGCCCGCGGTGCAAACTTACCGCGGTTCATCGTGGCAATTCCGGATCGACTCCAATGTTACTGGAGTGATCAGCGCGCAGGCCAAAGCCCTGGGCGTAAGCCTGTATTCCATGCTTCTGGCCGGGTTTGAGATTTTAATCCACCGTTACACCTGGCAACCAGAAATCACGGTCGGTACGCCGGTGTCCGGCAGGCTATCTTCCCGTTGGGAGAAAACAGTCGGTCTGTTCATGAACCAGGTTGTGCTGCGCCCAAGGTTCTCCGGTGAGATGAAGATTTCCGACTTTATCCGCGGAACACATAAGGAGACAGCTGCGGCACTCGAGCATCAGGAATATCCTTTTTCGCTGCTGGTGGAACACTTGCAGCCTCGGCGTGATCCCAGCCACTCTCCCTTGTTTCAAGTCATGTTTTCGTTCTACCGCGCAGGCCAACCTGAGCATAAAGGATTGGAGGCGTTTCTACTGGGAGTGCCCGGAATAGAGCTTCAGGTAGGTGACCTCAAGATTTGCTCGATGGCGCTGGAGAACAGGACCGCACAACTGGACCTGACGCTGTCCCTCGCGGAGGTTGAGGGTGAGCTGGCAGGCAACCTGCAGTTGAACGAAGACGTCTTTGACCGCGAAGCAATGAGCGATGTAACTAGGCATTACGTCTCGTTGCTGGAAGCCATAGCGGCCGCTCCTGACGCACCCATTTCGGATCTTTCCCTGGTGAAATTCGGCGATGAGACCTTGCTCGAAGGGTCGACTGATTCCATCTTGCAGTGTGGACCAGAGGACTCTGTGCAAAGCCTGATTATGGCCAACATAGAGGCTTGTCCATCAGCTACGGCGCTAGTTGCAGGCCATGAAAGCTTGACCTACGGAGAGCTTGGTAGAAAAGCAACTTCTCTGGCCGACCATTTGCATCGCCTGGGGATCGGCCCCGATGTCCCAGTCGCCATCTTTGCCTCACGATCATCTATGTTGCTGCCTGCCATCCTGGGCACCTTGTTTGCCGGCGGAGCATTTGTCCCGATTGATCCTTCCATGCCGCCGGAACGTGCAGCCCTCATGATTGCAGAAAGCCGCGCAAGAGTTGTGCTGACGGAAGAGAAACTGCTCGCTCGTCTTCCTCAGACCGCAGCAACCATAATTTGCCTGGACGAACAATTTCCTGACACAGTTGCTTCCTCTAAATTGACCAATATCAAGCAGGAAAATCTCGCGTACATCTTGTTTACTTCCGGATCTACAGGTAAGCCGAAAGGGGTGATGGTCTCCCACGGTAATCTGGCCAGCTTTTGCAGAGCTATGGATCAGGAGGTCTCATGCAGTCGAGGTGACAGATTTCTTGCCATCACCAGCATTTCGTTTGACATTTCCATTCTGGAACTACTATGGCCGCTGACCCGCGGTGCCCAGGTGGAACTCTTGCCGGAGCAATTCAGGTTCGGGGCAACTGCCAAACAAAATGGCAGGGCCAGGGAAGAGATGGATTTCAGCGTCTTCTATTTCTCCAGCACGGACAGCGCTGACGATCTGGACAAATACAAACTGATGATTGAGGGCGCCAAATATGCAGACCGGCAAGGTTTCAGCGCGGTGTGGACACCGGAACGGCATTTTCACGAGTTTGGCGGACTCTTTCCTAATCCGTCAGTGACCAGCGCGGCTCTTGCCACGATTACTCGTCGTATCGGCATACGGGCAGGCAGTGTGGTTTTGCCGCTCCACAATCCAATCCG
>DASUBD010000556.1:0-3426 GCA_035763445.1 Candidatus Angelobacter sp. | reverse complement strand
CACGCCGGTGACTACTGTGATTACCCCGAGAGGGAACGTCACATCAATATTGCGCAGATTGTTTTCGCGCGCGCCCAGCACCGTGATTGCTTTGCCGTTGGTGGCCCGTGGCTCAAAACGGGCTTTGATGGTTCGTGTTCCCGCTATGTATTGGCCGGTGAGCGATTCCGGCTGGCTGGTGATTTGCTGCGGCGTTCCTGCAGCTACCAGTGCTCCGCCATGGAGGCCGGCTCCCGGGCCGAGATCAATCACATAGTCCGCGCGCCGAATCGTCTCTTCATCGTGCTCCACCACCAGAACGGTATTACCAAGATCGCGCAAGGACTCGAGCGCCTGCAGAAGCCGGTTATTATCGCGATGATGCAAGCCGATCGAGGGTTCGTCCAGCACGTACAGCACCCCGCGAAGACGCGAGCCAATCTGCGTTGCCAGACGGATGCGCTGCCCTTCACCGCCCGAAAGCGTTGCCGCTGAGCGGTCCAGCGAGATGTAGCCGAGACCGACATCATTGAGAAACTGCAAACGCTCTTTGATCTCATGCAGCACGCGACCGGCAATCAACTTCTCGCGATCATTCAGCGTAATCTCGCCGGATGTGCTCACAGCGCGTGAAACCGGCAGCCCAGTAAAGTCCCCAATGGAGAGACCGTTCACTTTCACAGCCAGGCTTTCCGGACGCAAGCGGCGGCCGCGACACGCCGGACATGTTGTCGCCGACATGTAGCCCAGAAGCCAGTCGCGATAACCTTCTGACGTTGCCTCTTCCATGTTCTGCTTGAGAAAGCCAAGCACGCCGCGGAAGCCGAGCCTCGGCGCTTCCTTTTCCTCAGGTCCATAGAGCAGAAGGGTCTGGATCTTCGCCGGAAGTTTTTCAAACGGAGTTGAGAGATCAAGTTTGTACGCAGCCGCAACAATCTCCACCATGCGCTGCAAATAGCTCGATCCTGAACCGGGCCCCAACGCGCCGTCGAGCAGGGGTTTGGACCAGTCGACAATCACCTTGGCAGGATCAAAATCATACTTGCTGCCTAAACCATTGCACTCGCGGCAGGCGCCATAAATGCTGTTGAAAGAAAACGAGCGCGGCTCCAGTGCCGGAATGTCAATGCCGCAATCCGGGCACGCCATGCGTGAAGAGTAAAGCTGTTCCGCTCCGCCCACCACCGCAACCTGCACCAGACCATTTCCCAGCTTCATGGCTGTTGCCACCGACTGCTCCAGGCGCTTCTCAATTCCAGGCTTCACCAAAAGGCGGTCAATGACCACTTCAATGGTGTGATTTTTGCGCTTGTCCAGTTGAATGTCTTCGAGTTCTTCGTCCAGATGGCGGAGTTCACCATCAATGCGTGCGCGTACAAAACCATGCTGGGCCAGTTTCGCCAGTTCCTGCTTGAACTCACCTTTGCGACCTCGCACCAGCGGCGCCATGACCATTACGCGGTCTTCCGGCTTGAGCTGCATTACGCGCTGCACAATCTGCTCCGCCGTCTGGCGGCTGATGGGCTTGCCGCATTGCGGGCAGTGGGGAACGCCGATTGAAGCGTAAAGCAGACGCAGGTAGTCGTAGATTTCCGTGATGGTCCCCACCGTGGAACGCGGGCTGCGCGAGGTGGTTTTTTGTTCGATGGAGATGGATGGGCTCAGCCCGTCAATGGAGTCAACATCCGGCCGCTCCATTTGATCGAGAAACTGCCGCGCGTAAGCGGAGAGGGTTTCCACGTAACGCCGCTGGCCTTCGGCATAAATGGTGTCAAATGCGAGCGAAGACTTGCCGGAGCCACTCAACCCGGTAATCACCGTAAATGAGTTGCGCGGAATCTCGACGGATATGTTCTTGAGATTGTGCTGGCGCGCGCCCCGCACCGTTATCTTGCTGATCGCCATGAAAACTCGAGTACCTGGGTAAGAACCTGGCTGTCACGTTGAAATCCGCGTCCTGGGCTTCCTGAAGGGTCCGGAGAGGGCAACGCGCAACTCTACTCCGTATGTTATTGGGGTGAACCGCTGACCGTCAAACCCACCAGCGGGTATCTGCTTAGTCAATATAAGGGTTTTCCTAATGACATCAGTCACTTGCGAACATCATAACCAAAGGGCATGATGGGGATTCGGCAGGGCAATATCACTGGTAACGCAGACATTTTGAGCCGGTTGGAACAGAATCACCTTGCTGATTGAGAAACAAACCCGGCAGCTGGAATTGGACATCTTAGTAGAGTACCGAACCCGATGAGAACCGTATTGGCATCCACCACCGTCCTGTTAACCGTCTTCTTATCTCTTACTTTTGGTATCGCTTGCGGATACGCCGTAATCTGCGGAATCCTTCATGCCCTGGGCCACCGGCCGGAGAAGCATGAATCTGCACCCGCTACGGCGGTAATCGCCACCAGCGTCAGTTCGCACTAGACATATTTGCCTGAGGCGTCCCGCAAAGGCGCTCAACCAGTTGATTTTGTGTCTGCTTAATTCCGCAGCAAGCATTTTACTTTCTCAGTAACCACTTTTCGACTCGGCGGCTATTGCTCTACCGCGGCGGCATCTTTCTTGGCACTGAGTTGGTATCTGGTGGCGGTTGGCCCTGTTGCTGCTGCTGTTGCAGTTGCATCTGCTTCAACTCTTCCAGCAGTTGTTCCGGAGTTTTAGGCTGGTTGTTTTGCTGCTGCTGGTTTTGCGCAGTCGGCGGCTCTTGCACTGGAGGCGGCTGAACGGGAGCGTCCTGAGGTTCCTGGTCCGCCGCAGTGTCCTCCGGCACATCTTCCTCGCCTTCTTGCTGCTGAGCTTGCACTTGCGGGGGTTGCATTGGTTGCTGTGGCGGTTGGCCTGCAATGGCGCCCGCTCCACCCCGCGCCCGAGGCGTAAGAATCACGCGCTGCACTGTTCCGGGGCTGTCAGACCGTCCGAGGACAACGTAGTCGAAACTCGATCCGCTGAAGATCCCAGCCAGCACTTCGCCTTCAGGAGCGGGGCCAAGGTTCACCACAACGCGTTCTGAAGAGTTCTGCGCGCCCTCAAACTCAATGCCGGTTTTGGCCCGGATCGCACTCAGTACGCTGGTCATCGTGGAGTTCACGGCGTTCACCGTGAGCATCCCGTTGCGGTATGAAACCTGCGGCGGTACAGGCGGCATGTCTGCCGGGCGGCTGGGCTTGGGGATTTCTGGTGCAGGATACGGCGGCCCCATAGGGGGAAGTGTTGCGGTAGCCGGAGCGTTAGCAGCAGATGGATCTTTTTGCGGAGCAGCCGCTACAGACTGAGGTCTGGCAGTGCTAGATGGAGCAGGTTTTTGCGGACTTGTTGCCGGTCTTGTAATTGGCCTCGACGACTTTGCAGCCGCGCTTGGAGACCTGGGGACAACCTGCGTTCGGTATACCGGTGTACCCGGCTGTTGCCCGCCGGAAGCCGTTCCGGTGCGAATTTGGGCCG
>DASUBD010000555.1:0-4889 GCA_035763445.1 Candidatus Angelobacter sp. | reverse complement strand
GATATCTGGCTCTTTCCCTCGCAACTCATTCAAGGCCGTCACTGGGTGCCCACAGCTTCCATCGCCGCCACAACCGGCGCTCTCATCGTCGCCGATGCGCATGTAATGCCGTATTTCCAGAGCCACGCGACCAATCTTGATGATCTGAATGACACCTTTGACAGCACCATAACCACCGCGGAAGTCGCGGCCGTTCCTGTAGCTTTCCTGGTGGCTGGCTATTGGCGACATGACCAGCATGAAATCGGCACAGCCATTCTTGCCGGAGAAGCTTATGCTGACAGCGCAGTGGTTGACCTGGCCATGAAGGCCGTTACGCGAAGAAAGCGCCCTTCTGACGTTCCTCCCGGCGGAAAGTTTGATGACACATTCTTTAGCGGAGGCAAATCTCCCTTCAAAGGCAGCAGCTTCCCCTCCGGACACGCCGCCGGAGTCTTCTCCGTCGCCACCGTCGTCGCCACCCGATATCAACGCCATCGCTGGGCTCCCTGGCTCGCTTACGGCTTCGCCGCCGCCATCAGTTTTTCCCGCATCACCACCAGTTCCCATTTTCCGTCAGACGTTTTTCTGGGAGCTGCCCTCGGCTACACCATCACCCGCTACGAGGTGCTGCGCCCACATTGACATTCGCGGCTAACTGCTTTCTGATGTTGCAATTACATGCGATTTCTTGATCTGCATCATCTGCGTAAATCCGCGGCTGGCCCGTTTTTCCGATTACGTGCGATCACATTCGATTACGGCGATTACGCCCCATTCGCTTTGACGCGTCCATTCGGGGCTAAGCTCCGGGTTGATCTGCACTCCATCCGCGTAATCCATGGCTAACCTGGTAACGGAATGACATTCCAGATCACTATGTTTACAAAGCTGCTTTACGCCAAATCGAAATGACCGTGGCCTTACGGCTGTTGTCGCAAGGAGAAAGGAGACAACAAATGGCAAACCTGACGCCGCCATCCATCATTTTTCAGCTTAGCTTTTCGAGTTTGGGAGGAATCCAGGGAGACGCTCTGCAGGTACCTACCCCGCATCCGCGCATATTAATGAACTACAACGTTCTGATTTTGTTCCGCCATCCCGGAGACTACTTGTTTCACAATCCAACGTTCGACAATCCAAACTGGGAAACGGTGTTGGTTCCCGCCGCCGGCATTCCGTTTACCACCAGCGGGCCGGTCACGAACCAGGTATTTGCTTTTGGCATCAATACCAACTCAATAACTCCGGGGATTGTAACCATGACCTTGAAAGTCACCTCACAATCAGGCACTCCGCTCACGGGCAGATTCACGCAAAAATTTAATGTCTTGCCTTGATTTCCTGTAGCAGAACCGAGGAAGTTTTACCCTCTGTTTCTCAACCAACGAGGAAGGAGCTTGCGATTGAGTCGGAGTGAGGGGTCCCCAAAATGCCCGCTACGCGCTTAGTGCTGGCCTTATCTTCCGAATCAGTCATCAGCGGTAAGATTTTTTTGGGAAGATCTTCGAGGAACAGCGGCCCACCCCTATGCCACGCTTGTGGACCGCCGTGATGGTTAAAAATCAGGGTTAAAAGGGATACTGGGAAGTTGCGTCATTTGCGTCTTGCCTTGTTCCAGTATCTTGTTGTATTCCTCGGCGCTAAGCAGGCGAGCATTGCTGCGGCTGAGTACGCGATTTTCAAAATTGTTCTGCATGCTTTCTCCTTTCCACATTTGATTTTCTCTCATGGAACCCCACATTCCGCAAGCAACCTGACACACATATTCCAATCTGGGAAGCCATTTTGGGACAGCTTGTCACATTTCTTTAGCTCTCTCCGTCGAACGTCCAGCATCTTGGAATAACATCTCCCCGCGACGCATCAGTCCGCTACCTTCGTTACCAGCTTTATGATCGGTTTTCTTCAGAAAGAACAGGAGAGTTCAGAATGACCCGAAATGCAATCCGTCTCGCGTGGATGTTGCTTGTCCTGGCAGTTCTCAGTGCAGTAGCAGCCGTGCCTGCCCTGGCACAGGTTTCACAATCCGCAGAAGCAGCCGGCGGTTCTAACGCACAAGCGTCTCAAGCACCGGACACGGGCAATGTGCCCGATGCCCCGAGTGTGCTGCCTTCGGCGCCCCTGCAAAATGGCGTTCCATTGCGAGATTCAAACACAAGCGGACCCACGGGATTATCGGCGCCCGCCGGTGCACATCTCAGTTACTTTGGGGGACCTATCGTTACCAACGTACAGGTGATTCAAGTGCTATACGGCAGCGGTTCCTATGAGCCGCACGTGGCAGGAGCCAGCTCGCCTACCATGGGACAGTTCTTCGGCGACTTTACGGGCAGCGGTAGTGGACTGATTCCTTTGCTGGCCCAATACAACACGAACATTTCAGGCGGCACCAATCAGTTCTTCGGGAACGGCACGTTCGCTGGTCTCTTTCAGATCAGTCCTTCGGGCGCTAACAACGGATCCACCATCAACGACGCCCAGATCCAGTCAGAGCTTCTGGCCCAGATCAGCGCCGGGAGCCTGCCCGCGCCGATCATCGACTTCAGCGGCAATCCCAGAACTCTTTATATGATCTATTTTCCCTCGGGCAAGACGCTCATCAACAACCGCGGAAACGTAAGCTGTGGGTCAAACATGGGCGATTTCTGCGCGTATCACGGAACCACTTCAAGTCTTTTCGGCGGGAAACATGTTCTATATGGCGTGATGCCTGATATGCAGGCTGGCAGCGGGTGCGAGGGTTTTGGGGTTTGCGGCACATCGACAATGTTTGGGAACTACACTTCGGTGACCAGCCATGAACTGGTGGAAGCAATGACCGATGCGGATATCGGCATTGCGACGACCTTTGCATCTCCTTTAGCCTGGTACGACCGGAACACCAACGCGGAAATCGGAGACCTCTGCAATCAGCAGCAAACTGCGTACACAGCGAACGGGACGCCATACACTGTCCAGTTGGAATTTTCCAACTCTGCCAACGATTGCGTGGCGCCGCCGCCTACGCCGCCACCGACCAGCGCCTCGAGTCCTTTCCAGTACAGCATTCCACGCGACGAGCAGCTTGCCTGCTATGGAATTTCCGCGGCCCCCAACTTCCCCACGAACTGCCGCGACATCACGAACGCGGATGATCAGAACTTGTGCTATGGGATGTCAGAGAATTCGCAGACCCCCTGCATGAGCATACAAGACCCCAACCTGAAACTGGCCTGCTACGGCATGTCAAAGGCGCCCCAGTTCCCCACAAACTGCCGGGACATCACGGATCCCGAGATGCAGGCCTTCTGCTATGGCGTTTCCAGCGCCCAAACAACTGTCCCTAACTGCAACAACGTGGTGAACAGCGATTTGCGTGCGCAATGCCTGGGCATCGCGCTGCACAATGCTTCCTCCTGCTCGTCCATTACCAACACCAACGATCGCCTGTTCTGTCAGGGCATTGCCAGCCGTTCACAGACGCCCTGCAGATCCATTCAGTAAAGCCTCATTCCGACCGATCCGGCGCGCTCGTTGTTTGCGCGCCGGAAAGTGCGGCGCTGTGCTGGCCTCTATCTTCCGATCAGCCCGATCAGCGTTCACCTGTCCCGGCTTGCCCCGGCCTGCCGTGTGTCACTGATCAACGGAGCAGTGGTAGGATTTTCTGGAAATATTTATCCGGCTGGGCGGCACGTTGAAAACAGCGGTCCACCGATGGCATGTGAGTGGACCGCACTGATTGTTTAAACGTCAGGGTGAAAAGGAATACTGGGGAGTAGCGTCACTTGAGTCTTGCCGTCCGCCAGTATCTTGCTATATTCCTCGGCGCTGAGTTGACGAGCATTTCTGCGGCTGAGTACGCGATTTTCCAAATCGTTCATTCATTTCTCCTTTCCACATTCGGTCTTCTTATGGTAACCCTCGAAAGTAGAGGATGCATGACATGCTTTGCCACTCCTCGCAGGCGCGTATCATTCTGGGACCGCCTCAATGCGCGTAAATCTTGAATCAGCATTCATCAGCGGTAAGGTTCTCTGCAGGCTTGTTACGGGATAATTACCAATCTGCGGCCTGTCTGCTCCCGCTGCCAGGCGTTTTCAATCTTCGCCAGCGGGACTTTCTCTGTGTCGATTTGAAGCTCACCCTTTGCCGCATGCGCCATCACCTTCTGAAAGGCTTCCGTCAAAACCTCGCGAGGTGGAATCCCCGCCGTGCCCATGATTGATAACGCCGTGCTGCGCAGCACGGCTGCCGGAAGTGTGATCGTGGGCGAAGCGCTTTCCCCAACTTGAACAAAGCGCGTTTCAGACTGGATAAAAGTAAATTCTTTTCTACTCATCGCCGCCAGAACCGCCTCTGCAGGCTGGCCCCACACGTAATCAATCACAACCTGGAATCCTTGCTGGCCCGCTTCCCGAGCAAATGCCTCGCTCAGTTCAGCCGCAGGCTGAGTGAGGTTGATGGTCGCGTCCGCGCCCAAATCGTGGAGCGTGCGCAATGCTTGTTCGTTGCGGCCGGCGGCAACCACGCGCGCTGCCCCAAGAAGCTTCGCGATCTTTACTGCCAGTTTGCCGGTCACTCCCGTTGCCCCAAGAATGAGGACGTTTTCACCAGCCTTCAGCTTTGCCCGGAAGGCCAGTGAAAGCCAGGCTGAGATGCCGGGATTGGGCAAGGCAGCGGCAGTTTCGTCACTCACATTTTCCGGGACTGGAAAGGTGAATGCGCGTGGCACAACCGTACGCTGTGCCATGGCGCCATAGGGTGGTCGAGGGCCGCCGAAGAAAACTCGCTGCCCGTCGTCCAGATGCCCCACTCCATCCGAGCCGCAGACTCGGGGCAACGCGCCGCCGCTGGCGTAATGCGATCCGCTGGCCATTTGCTTGTCAACCGGTTTCAGCGATGCGGCGTGAACATGTACGATCACGTCA
>DASUBD010000554.1:0-13532 GCA_035763445.1 Candidatus Angelobacter sp. | reverse complement strand
CAGATTGATATTTCTGTTGGGGCTCCCAAGTCCGCTGACGTCCCCGGCTATGACACAGTCGTGGTTACCTTTACCGGAGGCGCCCACACCAGCACCCACGAATTCCTGCTATCAAAGGACCGCAAGACGCTTGCGCATCTCGAAAAGATGGACATTTCAGAAGACTTGATGTCAAAGATTGACGTCAAGGGGCGGCCGGTGCGCGGCAATGAAAGCGCCAGGGTCACCATTGTGAACTACGATGATTTCGAATGCCCCTTCTGTTCGCGGATGCACGCAACGCTGTTTCCCGCGCTTCTGAAGCAGTATGGTGACAGGGTTAAAATCATCTACAAAGATTATCCACTGGTTGAGATACATCCCTGGGCAATGCATGCCGCCGTTGACGGCAACTGTCTGGCCGCGCAAAACAATGATGCTTACTGGGAGTTTGCTGATTACGTGCACGCCAACCAGCGGGAGATAACGCCGGGACCTCAGGGCCAGAAGACGATCCTTGATTCCTTTGCCAAACTGGACTCCATTGCCAAAGAGCGCGCAACCAAGCACAACATGGACCAGCAAAAGTTTGATGCATGCTTAAAAAAGCAGGACGAATCTGCTGTTCGCGCTTCCATGGACGAGGGCGATAAGCTTGGTGTGGATTCAACACCGACCATGTTCATCAATGGGGAGCGCATGTCAGGAGCTGTTCCAGAAGACCAGCTTCGCCTGATTCTTGATCGAGCCCTGGTCGCTGCCGGAGAGAAAGCGCCTTCCACGACGGCAAAAAACTAGATAACGTTAAGAAAGTCGGATATCGTACCTTAGCTGGGAAATGATCCAGGAGGAATGGTTGAACCGGGCAGCTAAATACTGGCGAAATCTGTTTTGCATCAGCGTCTGCGGCGCATTGGCGGCTTTGGCAGGATGTACGGGCTGTAGCCAGGGCGGATCAAGCCAGGACGTAATGGCAAAAGTGAACGGCTATAAAGTGCTCCGTTCAGAAGTGGATAAGAGTTACAACACGCAAATCACGGGATCGCCACAAAAACCGACTGCTGCCGAAGAAGAGGCCCTGCGGCTGAACATCCTTGACCAGATCATTGGAGTGCAATTGCACCTGCAGCAAGCGGAAAAGCAGGGCGTGGTGGCCACGGATGACGAAGTTGACTCCAAATTCAACCAGATGAAGGCCCCGTATACCCAGGAAGAGTTCCAGAAAAAACTTAAAGATCAGGGCATGACGGAAGCAGACGCAAAGCAGGAAATCCGGCGCAACCTGACCATTGAGAAGCTCCTCAATAAGGAAATCGCGTCCAAAGTATCCATCTCTGACTCTGACATTCAAAATTACTTCAACCAGCACAAGGCAGAATTTAATCTGATTGAGCCGCGCTACTTCATGGCGTCAATCCAGGTGTATGTGCGGCCTCCCGGTCAGCCGACCGGAGACAAGGGCCAGACCGACGTACAGGCACGCCAGAAAATCCAGATGATCTACAACCGTTTGGAGAGTGGCGAGGATTTTGGCAGCGTAGCCTCGCAGTGGTCTGAAGATGCTGACACCGCCCATAATGGCGGCGAAATGGGCGCAGTTCCTGAATCGCAGCTCAAGAATACTGATCCGGCAACGCGTGAAGCAGTGCAGAAGCTCAAGCCGGGACAGTACAGCGGCATCATTCCCATGGTCAACCCGGAGACACGCCAGCCGGTGGGTTATCGCATTGTAAAGCTGATTGGAAAGGAAGCCGCCGGACAACGCGATCTGAACGATCCTGCGGTGCAGCAATGGATCAGGAACCAGTTACGTACGCAGCGTGAGCAACTGCTACGGGCAGCTTATGATGAAGTATTGCGCGACAAGGCAGAGATCCATAATTACTATGCGGAAAACATCATGAAGAACACGGGTGGAACGAAATAGATTTCAGGCTACTCCACTTCGGCCAGCGTCTGGCCTGCTTCAACTGCCGCACCTTCACGCACACCGAGCTTTTTTACCGTCCCTTTCTTGGGGGACTTCAGCTCGTTCTGCATCTTCATGGCCTCAATCACAATCACTCCCTGTCCATGTTCTACGGGCGTTCCGGGTTGGGCAAGAATCCGAACTACTTTTCCCGGCATCGGCGCCACAATCTTTTTTACGCCTTCGGCGCCAGCATCAGCACCACGTCGCGAGCGCAATGAGCGCGGATCACGTACCTGCGTGGGAAAGCGCAATCCACCCACGACAATGTTGAAGTCTGTTCCAGTGTTTTCCTGCTTTACCTCGTAGGATTTGCCGTCGAGAAGAATTGAAAGCACACCGTTCTGCGTAGAGACTGCATCGATTTTGATTTCGTGACCGTCGAGTTTGCAGACCCAGCCGCTCTCCATTTTGTGCAACTCAACGCGGTGGATTTTTTCAGCAACTTTGACCTCGTAGATCATTCGTTGCTGACTCCCTCAAAACGTGCGGTGCGCTTCCATGCTGAAGCGTTGCCGCCATTCGCGCCCGACTTGCCGTTATTCCCGTTGACTTTGGGGCTGGATATTGCACTGAACAGCGCCGCGGAAATAGCGGCTATCCGGGTGAGAGACTGAGAATCATGCGGCTGGCCTGCATCGCAGGCCAATAGGCGATCTAAAAACCCAGTGTCAATCCGGGCCTCCTGGAAATCTGGATGCTCCAGAATTCTGCGAAACAGCGAAAGGTTGGTCTTAATCCCTCCTACGAAATACTCATCCAAGGCGCGCCGCATCCGCGCCAGGGCAGTCTGGCGGTCGGGAGCAAAAGCAATCAGCTTGGACATCATGGGATCGTAATCGAGGGGCACGGTCCAACCTTCATAAACTCCGCTGTCCTCACGGATTCCAGGTCCCGACGGGCGGAGCAGCTTTGCAATCTTACCCGGTGAAGGGAAAAAATTATTGTCCGGATCCTCGGCGTAAATCCGGCATTCAACTGCGTGTCCACGAAGACGTACGTCTTGCTGCGTAAATGGCAATTTTTCACCCGCTGCAATACGGAACTGCAGGTGTACCAGGTCCAGGCCTGTTACTATTTCCGTAACCGGATGCTCTACCTGAAGACGCGTATTCATTTCCAGAAAATAGAAATTGCGCTCGCGATCTACCAGGAATTCCACCGTACCAGCATTGGCGTAGCCAGATGATTTGGCTGCTTGCACCGCTACCGCACCCATACGAGCGCGCAGATCCGAATCCACCACGGCAGAAGGTGCTTCCTCAATGACTTTCTGATGGCGCCGCTGGACCGAGCATTCGCGTTCGCCAAGGTAGACCGCGTTTCCGTGCTCGTCCGCCAAGACCTGGATCTCAATGTGGCGAGGATTCTCTATGTACTTTTCGAGATATACTTCCCCGTCATTGAACGCCCGCAAGGCCTCACTCTGCGCCGTTTCAAATGACGACCGCAGCTCACTTGCGGAGCGTACCAGGCGCATGCCCTTGCCGCCACCGCCGGCTGCCGCTTTGATCATGACCGGAAAGCCTATTTGGGAGGCGAGTTGCTCTGTCTCTGTGAGAGAAAGACCTTTGGCCGAGCCAGGTACAAACGGCACGCCAGCAGCCTGCATTGCTTGCCGGGCCCGCGTCTTTGATCCCATAAGTTCCATTGCGGAAGCGGGAGGACCGACAAACTTTACTCCGGCTTCTTTGCAGGCACGTGCGAACTGCGCGTTCTCAGACAGGAACCCATAACCGGGATGAATGGCCTCTGCCCCGCTACGCCTCGCCACGTCAAGGATCTTGGAAATGTTCAGATAGGATTCGCGAGCGGCTGCCAGCCCAATCGGATACGCCTCATCAGCATGGCTGACGTGCAGGGCAGCACGGTCGACATCAGAAAAAACAGCCACCGAGGTGATACCCATCTCTCGGCACGCCCGTATGACGCGGACGGCGATCTCTCCTCGGTTGGCGATAAGTACCTTTTTGAACATAACGAGCAGCGATGAACCCTTGATTTTAATTGATTTACGCGCCGGCGACGCGCGGCATAACTGTAATGGAAAAGCCCCTCCACCAGGAGGGGCCGGATGAATTGGGTCTTTGCTCCAGGGCTACTTCTGCGAGGGTTGTTGCCCTCCCTGCTGATTTTGATTCTGATCAAGCACGATTCCGCCCTGGTTCTTTTTGGCTGCCTCTTCAGCTTTCTTTTTGCGGGCTGCCATGGCTTTATCGCTCCAATCATTGGCGGTCTTTATAAGATCGGCACGGGCCTGAGCATCGTCGCAAGTCATGTCATTGGCCTTGCGGCGGTAGAGCAGGTTCATATATGCCATGGCATCATCGTAATCCTGCCTCTTATCAATGGCGGTCTGAAGCATCTTCATGCCTTCATCAACTGCAGCTTCATCTTTCGCCTTCAACTGGTCGCACCATTTCTGGCTGCCTTTACCCTTCAACTCGTCATCCACCTTCATGCCATTGGCGGATTTCAGGTCAGCTGCATCTTTGTAGGACTGCGTCCAGTCGATGACTCCCACGGAATAGTAAATTTCCGGATCGTTGGGATCCACATCGATGGCCTTCTTGTAATAGTCCCGGGCTTTGCTGAAGTCCTTCATCTGCATGTAAAGGAAAGCTATGCCTTTGAGACTGTTTACGCTCTTGGGGTCGTTTTCAAGAACTTTCTTGTACTCGTCAATGGCCTGCTGGGCCATCCGCACATTGGCGGGATCTTCCACGCCTGGAACATACTGTTGAGCGTAAGCGGTAGCAAGATAAAGCTTGGCCACCTTAAGGTCTGGATCGAACTCAACAGCGTTCTTGAATTTCTCAATCGCATCTTCGTAATTCGCGTTGCGATAGGCCTTGACACCTTTGTTGAGCTGGTCGCGCGCTTTGAGTTTATTGCACCCCGCTGTCATTAACAGCGTGGCGGCGACAGCAATCACTGTCGCCATTTGTGCGCATCTTTTCATTTCATCTGGCTCCTCTGCCGGAGTTGGGGGGAATCATTATCTTGAGACCGGTTCAGGGCCGGCATGCACGGCCCCGCGGCTCTATTGGTTTACTGGCCCGCTTCAATCTTGGCCGTGATCAAACCGACCTTGTCTACAACCTGGGTACCTTTTGCAATGTCGATCACCTGAGCGACGTTCTGGAATTCAACGTCCGGATCGCCCTTCACGAACATCACACGTTCCGCGCGGGTCTTGAAGATATCCGTAAGGCGGCTTCCCAGATTGTCCCAGTTGACGTCTTCCTGATTGATCTTCAGCTTGGGTTTGCTCTCGTTCGACTGCAGTACCTGCACGACGACGGTGCGGTCCGTTGGCTCAGGCTTCTGATTAGGCGGTGGCGGCTGCGGAACCAGCGCTTCCAGGCCTTTTGGAGTCAGCGGCGTGATCACCATGAAGATGATCAGAAGTACCAGCAGAACGTCGATTAGCGGGGTGACGTTAATTTCCGATGTTTGCCCGCCGCCCGAACCTCCCATTGACATTCCCATAACTTTTATCCTCGATATGAATTGCTTACGCTTCCGATTTCAGCGGCGCTCGCGTTTTCAGGCGCGAGCGCCATGCTGCTCATGCGTGCCACCCCGGCGTTCTTCACCGGGGACTTCGTTTACTGTCTCTTCTGGTCGGTGAGAAGACCTAACTGGTCCACTCCCGCCGAGCGCACATCATCCACTACATCCACCACTGATTTATATTTCGCGCGTGCATCAGCTTTCACATAGACGCGCTTATCCGCCCGGTTCTGCACCCGCTCTTTCACTTTATTGGTGAGTTCTTCCGGGCCGACCTGCTGCGTGTCAAAGAAGATCCTTCCGTCGCGCATTACGGCAACGATGAGTGCGTCTTCCTTGTCCGCATCAGGCATCTGGATAGGGTTTATGGTTTTTGCCAGGTCAACGGATTGACCTTTCTGGAGCATGGGGGTAATGACCATGAAAATGATCAGCAGAACCAGCATCACGTCAACCATTGGGGTCACGTTGATGTTGGAATTGACCTTGGCTCCTTCATTCCGAACCACGATTGCCATGGGCTGCTCCTCGCGTTACCGGCGAACTGCGTTTGTGCGCTTCAGGAAGTAATCCACCAATTCGCTGGATGAGTTATCCATTTCAACGTCAAAGGCCTCAACCTTGCCGGTGAAATAGTTGAACATCATGACGGCGGGGATAGCCACAAACAAACCGAGCGCGGTGGTGACCAGCGCTTCTGAAATACCGCCTGCTACGGCGCCCAGACCGGTGGCCTTCTGTTCAGAGATCTTGCGGAACGCATTCAAGATGCCGATGACCGTTCCCAGAAGACCCACGAAAGGAGCCGTGGAACCGATGGTGGCCAGGCCGCCAAGTCCACGCTTCAACTCGGCATGCACGATGGCTTCGGCACGCTCTAAGGCGCGCTTGCTGGCTTCAATCTGTTCTCCGGGGATTTCCGTGGAGTCGCCGTGGGCCTTGAATTCCTGCAGGCCGGCTGTGACCACCTTAGCCAGATGGCTTTTCTTGTTGCGCTCAGCCACGCGGATGGCTTCATCCAGCTTGCCTTCGCGCAGAGCGCCGGCAACTGCGGGAGCAAACTGCCGGGACTGCTTGCGGGCAGCGTTGAAGGCAATCCAGCGGTCAATCATGACGCCGATGGACCAGGCTGACATGATGAAAAGAACTATGACGATGGTGCGGGCGAGCCATGCCATTTGCCGCCACAGCGAAATGGGGTCCCAGCCGATTCCCGATTCATCGCCCTGGAAAAGCATGTAGGCCATCACGATATGGGCCTTGGCGAACACAAGAGTTGCAAGATTTGCGACAAGCATGAGTTTTAAGTTTTCCTCCTCAGAACTTTTCAGAAACAAATTGCCGGTTAGAAACGAATCACAAGCCCCGGCCAAGAAGAGCGCTCCCGAACACGCACAAGCTGATTCCAGCTTTTTGGGACGGCCGGCAGGGTTCGCCGGCCGTCTTTTGATCTTTACTCGGAAGCCACCACAGTTACATCCTGAATGTCACTTTGATGGTCGTCTCTACTTCTACTGGCTCTCCGTTCAGCAGATAAGGTTTGTACTTCCACTGCTTAACGGCTTCCATGGCAGCCTGGACGAGAATAGGATGCCCGCTCACCTGATGAAGGTTTTCGATGGTTCCACCCTTGCTTATGGTTGCGGCCAGAATTACATCCCCCTGGATATGGGCAATTTTGGCCATTTGGGGATATTGCGGCTCAATCTTACGGAGCAGGTTACCTGCTGCAACGCCTTCAGAAACACGGAGTTTCTGCGGTGCGGCCACCTTAGGCGGCGGTGCACTGGAGTTGATAATGCCACCCAGAACGCCTCCTGCCTGGCCACCGGGAACTCCGCCCACCACGCCTCCAGCAACTCCGGTCGAGGGAGGGGTCTCTTCCTCTTTGATCATTTTGATCACTTTTGGAATTTTGCTGGGCGTGCGCAGTTCGCCATTCACAACTTCATGCTGGATAACCTTCTGCACGGGAGCTGCTGCCGGCGGCGGTGGCGGCGGTGGCGGCGGTGGTGGGGCCACCAGGAACGAGTTCAGCTGGTGCAAGGGTAAGGCTTCAGTGATCAGTAATGGAAGCAAGATCAAAAAGCCAACGACGACCGCCTCGATGATGAAGGAAAGCGTTGTCGTGTACTTCTGGTTGGTCCGGATCTTACCGCCGGATTCCATTAAGCTGTCTTCAAACATCCCTGTTCTCCAATCCTAGGGGGACTCTTCAATTACATTGGACACCGGGACTGCCTGTTTTGCTCCCAAACCGGGGGCCTGGATTCTAAACTTTTGCCCTGACCTTGCCTTTTCCGGCTGGTGCCTGGCCTTTACTGCCTGGCGCGGGGCCTTTGCCGACCTGAGCCGCAGGAACGGGAGCCATACCCGCAGCTTTCTTAATGCGCCAATCCTGATATGCAACCAGCATGGGGGCTGCCACTGCAATCGATGAATACGTCCCTATTAAGATGCCAATTACAAGGGCGAAGGAGAACCCCCTAAGTACTTCGCCACCAAAAAGATAGAGCGATAAGACCGTCAGGAATGTGAGCCCTGAAGTCAGAATCGTTCGGCTCAAAGTCTGGTTGATGCTGCGGTTTACAATTTCTGCCAGACTCTCGCGCCGCATCAACTTTACATTTTCTCGGATGCGATCGAACACCACGATGGTGTCGTTCATCGAGTAGCCGACCAGGGTCAAAATCGCGGCGATAACAGTAAGGCTTATCTCCGTATTGGTCAAGGAGAAAGCGCCTACGGTAATGAGCGTATCGTGGAACACGGCAACCACCGCCGCCACGCCATAAATAAGCTCAAAGCGAAACCACAGATAGACCAGCATCCCGATCAGCGAGAAAATCACTGCCAGCCATGCTTGATGTTTCAGTTGGCCGCCCACCTGCGGTCCAACCACGTAACCGCCTTTGACGCCGAAATTGCTGGTGTAAAAATCCTGCTTCAAAGCATCGACCACTGGCGCTGATACAACCGCTTTCAAATCGTCAATGCTCTTTAGAACTCCGCCTTCCGTTTTGTCACGAAAATCCAGGATTTGCCGCGCTAAAGCTTCATATTGGGTGGGACTTTCATGAAGCGGGTCACGGGCTGTGAGGTGATCCCGCACCTCGGCGAACCCGACCCGGTCACTGTTGTTCAAATCCAGTTTGTCGGCTGGGGCATTTCTTTCCAGCGCGGCGATGATCTGATTCTTGCCTTTTTCAAGATCCGTTTCGCCGGTTTGCTTCAGGTCCAGTGAAATGACTACCTCATTGGCACTGGAAACGTCATATCTCTGGATGGTGGCATTGTGCAATCCGGCGTGGTCCAAATCAGAACGAATCTGGTTGATATCAGGTGTCTGCGCAAATTTCACATAGACCTGGGTTCCACCACGGAAATCCACGCCCAGTGGAATGTGGTGCCAGAACGCCATGGAAAGGATGCCGGCAACGCTGAAGATCAGCGAAAAGCTGAGGAAATACCACTTCTTGCCGAGAAAATCGATGTTTGTATTACGAAAAAATTCCACTTTATCAACCTTTTGACTATATGCTCAGAGCCTCACCGCGCTGCTTGCGGCTCAGCACAGCGTCGAAAATAACCCGCGAGACGAAAACAGCAGTGAACAGATTGGCCAGCAGACCAAACGTAAGTGTTACTGCAAATCCTCGCACCGGACCGGAACCCACAAAGAACAAAATGATCGCCGACACAATGGTCGTAACGTGAGTGTCCAGGATTGTGGTCCAGGCACGATCAAAGCCCTGGTCTACGGCTGCCGCGGGCGCTTTGTTGTTGCGCAATTCTTCCCGGATGCGCTCAAAAATCAGGACGTTTGAGTCCACACCCATACCGACGGTGAGGATCACACCCGCAATGCCCGGCAACGTGAGCACAGAACCGGTAAAACCCATGAAGCCCAGCAGGATTACCAGGTTCAGAATGAGCGCCACATCGGCATTGATTCCGGCACCCTTGTAATACACCAGCATGAAAATCAGCACGGCGGCCAGGCCGGCAATAGCCGCCCGCACGCCTGACCTGATGGAATCGGCGCCCAGCGAGGGACCTACAGTATTTTCGCTGAGGTAATGCAGGCTGGCCGGCAACGCGCCCGAGCGCAGCAGCATAGCAAGGTCTTTCGCGCTTTGCTCAGTAAAGCCACCAGTAATTTCGCCTGTATCCCGAATTTCCTCACGGATTGAGGCAAATTCGCGAACTTTGTTGTCCAGCACCACAGCCAGGAAATGGTTTGGATCAGAACCTTTTTCGTTGTGGGCTGAAGTAAATGCGCCAAATTTATTTCCGGCGGCTGCTGTCAGGTTGAAAGTGACATTGGGACGTCCGTTCTGGTCCGTGCTCGGCCGGGCGTCGCGGATATCAGTTCCGCCCACAACTGGGATTCTTCCCACGATAAAGACGCGGTCGGTCTGATCGTTGCCACCGCCAATACCGTGCATCATCACAGTCCCGGGAGGCAGAACTCCGCCGTGCGCCGCCAGAGCAGCCTGCTCACTGTCATAACCGCCCTGATTGTCAAACCCCTGACGCAATTCAAGGCGCGCTGTGGATTGAATGATTTCTCTGACCCGCCCGGGATCGTCAACATTAGGGAGCTGAACCAGTATCTGGTTGAGCCCCATTCCGTTTTCCTGAATTTCAGGCTCACTCACGCCTAACGCATCGACGCGATTGCGAATGGCTTCAATCGACTGCTCCACCGCCCGTCTCTGTAAGTCACTGACAGCGGACGGCTTCATGTTGATAACCCACGTGCTGTTGGCGCCCGAAGATGGCGGATCGTAGTCCTTCAACTGATCGCTCACTACGCTGCGAAGCGTCGACCCCCCATCGAGGGAAACGCCTTTGACGACAATCTGTTCGGGATGGTTCGCCGGGTCTGGCTTGCTGATATCCGCAAAAGGCACTTTTGCCTTTTGCAATTCATCCTTCAGCAGTTCAACAGCGTGGTCTGTTTCTGCGTTGACCGCGTCATTCACCATGACCTGGAGAATCAGGTGAGTGCCGCCCGTCAGATCCAGTCCGAGGTGGATTTGGCCGAGGACGGCCTGCTTCAACGCATCCCCATTTAAGCCTTTGGGTATGCCGAATATGCCATAGACGAAAACAAGCAAGATTCCAATAATGACTGCGGTTTTTGTAAGTAAGTTCTTTTGCATTTCAACTTCGCTTTTTTATGATTTCTTTCCTTCGTCGTCACGGGCCACGGATACAACGGAAGACTTTGCAATTTCCAGCCGCAGATTATCGGGCGGAACTCGCAGGTGCAGGGCATCATCTTTCACCGCAATAATGATCCCGCGGATGCCGCCGCCGGTAGTGACCCGGTCACCGTTCTTCAGGTCACCGATCATCTGCTGCCATTTCTTCTGTCTGCGTTGCTGGGGGAGGATAAGCAGAAGATAGAAAATAGCAAAGATAAACAGCATTGGGAGCCACATCAGCCCGCCGAGTTGGCCACCCTGCAAGAGAATTGAAATTGTCGCGTTCTGGATCATTTTTTACGTTGGCTGCCATGCAGCCCGCACACACTCACTCCCACAAGGGGAGCAACAACTTCTTCTGACCGCTGAATGAATACCGCCCGGGCCTCCAGGCACCTGACCTTCGTGTGTCGGAGTTGTTCGGAGGATTCTGGTGCTGAATCAGGGGCGCTCAGGCCATGAACACTGGTCCAGAGAGAATTCCTGAGAGGTCCCCAAGCTTTATAGCATGACGTACCGCCCGCATGGTGTCAAGGTAATAGGCTAGATTATGCACCGTATTTAGCACTCCGGCCAGGGCCTCTCCAGCCACATAAAGATGCCTTAGATAAGCCCGGCTGTATCGCGAACAAACCTTGCATCGGCACTTGGGGTCTGGCGGGTTCTGGTCCTGGGCATAACGAACATTCTTGATGTTCATGCGGCCCTCTGACGTGAATAGAAGCCCGTGCCGGGCAGCACGGGTCGGCAGGACACAGTCCATCATGTCCACTCCCATGACGGCATAACGCGCGATTTCATCCGGATACCCAACTCCCATCACATAACGCGCCTTTTCCTTGGGCAGAACCTCCAAAGTACTCGCGATGATCTCCAGTGTCTTCTCTCGTGGTTCTCCCACGCTGAGCCCGCCAATGGCATAGCCGGGAAAGTCGAGTTCCAGCAGCCTTTCCGCGCATTCCCTCCTCAGGTCCGGGTACATTCCGCCCTGAACTATGCCGATTAACGCCTGGGTTCGCCCAGTCTCATTTTCGGGCCAGGGAACGTCGTTTTTGTGAGCTTCAAAATAGTCTTTACTGCGTTTGGCCCAGCGCACGGTCATTTCCATTGACTCTCGCGCCCGATTGCGGTCGGCAGGGAATTCCGTACACTCGTCAAAAGCCATGATGATGTCCGCGCCCAGGGCAATTTGAATCTCAATCGACCGTTCCGGAGTGAGGAGATGAGACGAGCCATCCAGATGTGAGCGGAAACTCACTCCATCTTCTGTAACTTTGCGCAAATCGCTCAGACTGAAAACCTGGAAGCCGCCGGAGTCGGTCAGCAAGGCCCGCTCCCAGCTCATAAATCTGTGCAGTCCGCCCATGCCGCGGATCAATTCATGCCCAGGCCGAAGGTAAAGGTGATAGGTGTTTCCCAGAATGATCTGGGCACCCAGCTCTTCGAGCACATCTTGCGGCACGGCTTTCACTGATCCCGCAGTTCCCACGGGCATGAAGGCTGGGGTTTCCACCACGCCATGAGCGGTTTCAAGATGAGCAACACGCGCCGGGCCGGCGCAGCCCTGGATTGAAAATGGAAGTGACACGGAAATATGTTACAAAATTCGTCTTTTTCGAGGGGCAGCGGCCCGCAAGAAAACCACTCCGGAATCGCTGGTTTATGCTTATGACATCAATCTTTCCGGGCAAACTTCTCCGCCACTTTGAGCGGATTCACGAAGGCCCGAGTTACCGTCCCGCACCCGATCAGGTGGTTTTCATTGCGGGCAGTCACCCGGAACACATAAAATTTGCCTTTCGCTGTTTCAAAGGTCGCTTCTGCGCGCACCTTCTGCCCGACAACAGTCGGCGCTCGATGCTCGATGTTGATAGCAGTTCCCACGCTGATCTCCCCCGGCTCGCAATACGGCTTCATGGCATTGGCTGCCGCCCATTCCATCAGTCCGATCATGTGCGGAGTGGAATAAATTTCAGGCAGCTCCGGGTTGTGATAGTTCAGTGTGTGCTCGTGAGCCACGGTGATTTCTGCTTCGCCCCGTAGCCCTGCGGGAAGCTGTTTGGTCATGCTGGAAATCTAACAGAACTCACCCGGATCCATAGCCTTCCGGCGAATTGATCTACTCGGACCGCTGCGCACCTTGCAGCGAGCGCTCGGCAACCGCTGTATAATGAGAAATTGTCCTCATGGCATTGAACAGAACAGTGCAATCTCACGAATCTTATCCCAGAATTCGCTCCACAACGGTGTTGTGCGTGCGACGCGACGGTCAGGTGGTAATGGCTGCTGACGGCCAGGTCACCCTGGGTGAAAACGTAATCAAGCACACGGCAAGGAAGATTCGCCGCCTGTATAACGACAAGATTCTGGCCGGATTTGCCGGCTCCACGGCCGATGCCTTTTCCCTGTTTGCGCGATTTGAAGCCAAGCTGGAGCAGTATCACGGCAATCTCGGACGCGCGGCGGTGGAATTGGCCAAGGAGTGGCGTACCGACAAGGCACTCCGGCATCTGGAAGCATTGCTGCTGGTCAGCGATGCCAGCCTCACGTTCCTGATCAGTGGTGCAGGTGATGTGATTGAGCCGGACGGCGGCGTGGCCGCCATTGGGAGCGGCGGGCCCTATGCACTAGCCGCGGCTCGCGCCCTTATCGACAATACCCAGATGCCGGCGCGCAGGATTGCCGAGGAGGCGATGAAGATCGCGGGCAAGACTTGCATTTATACCAACGAGAATTTCATCATTGAGGAGCTCTCCGCCACACCGGAAAAACAAACTGTTTCCGCACACTGATCCGCCATGGCTGGTTATTCAGGAACGCCGCTGGTTCAAAAGATCGGAATCAAACCCGGACAT
>DASUBD010000553.1:0-7720 GCA_035763445.1 Candidatus Angelobacter sp. | reverse complement strand
ATGGCTTTGAGTGCAGCAGGCTTATCTTGAATGGTGGGCAAAGGTTCAGAAGGTTGCGACACAGTTTGTTGTTTTGCGGGCATGGGTTCAGGCGCTGTAACCGCTTCGAGTTCTGTGGCCGGTTGGAGTTCTAATGACGCGTCCACCGGTCGGCGATAAAAATCGTAAATTCCCATCTCGCGGTAGTAATTCACGCGAGCGGCAAGCTGCTGCCTAGTGGAGGAATCGAGGGGCTTGGACATGAACCCGTCAGTGTAATCGATGGGCGGAAATGAGGGAAGATGCGAACTTCAGCGGCTGATCCTTGCAGTCTGCCCTGACTTGATCTTCACCACCGCATCCAGAACCCGGTGCGCCACTTCCCATTTGCTGGTTTCGGGAACGCTTTCTGTACCGGAGGAAGTCAGGATCGTGACTGCGTTACGTTCTGAATCGAAGCCGATGCCCGCCTGCGAAACATCATTGAGCACAATGGCTTCGACTGATTTGGCCTCAAGCTTCTTTCGTGCATTTTCCAGGCCATTGTCCGTCTCGGCCGCGAATCCAATCACAATGCGCGCGCCTTTTTTCGCAGCGACTTCCGCAAGGATATCCGGCGTCGGCTCAAGTTCCAGCGTCACAGGGCCTTTGCGCTTGATCTTCTGCTCGGATGCATTGCGGACGGTAAAGTCCGCCACCGCCGCAGCTTTAATCACAATGGTCGCGCTTTCAAGCCGGGTAAGTACCGCTTCGCGCATTTCAGCCGATGTCTGCACCGGAACGAACTCAGCTGCAGACGGCGGTTTCAACGCCGTGGGAGCGCTGATCAGGATGACTTTTGCTCCTCGACGCAATGCAGCTTCCGCCAGCGCGTAACCCATCTTTCCGCTCGAACGGTTGCCGATATAGCGGACAGGATCGATGGGCTCGCGTGTGCCGCCGGCAGTGATCAACACCGTCTCGCCGGCCAGATCAGGCTTCGCGCCCAGAGCTGTCAGCACCGCTTCCACAATCTTGTCGTTCGCGGCCAGCCGTCCCGGCCCAATCATGCCGCAAGCCAGATAGCCGCTGTCCGGGCTCACCACGTGGACACCACGGCTGCGAAGCGTCTCAACGTTTGCTTGCGTGGCAGCGTTCTCCCACATATTCACGTTCATGGCAGGAGCCACGATTACAGGCGCTGTCGTTGCCAGAAAGAGAGTTGTAAGAAAGTCATTGGCTTCGCCGTGGGCGAATTTTGCCAGAACATCAGCCGTAGCCGGCGCCACAACCAGCGCATCAATGGCTTGGGCAACTGCAATGTGTTCGACGGCGGAATCGATATTCGGCTCTTCTGCTCCGGCGCCAAAAAGGTCGGTAATGACTTTTTCACCGCTCAGCGCGGCAAACGTAAGAGGCCGTACAAACTCCTGGGCGGCCCGGGTCATGATGACCTGTACGCGAAGCCCGCGGTCCTGCAGCAGCCGCACAAGTTCCGCGGCTTTGTAGGCGGCAATGCCGCCAGACACACCAAGAGCGACCTTCATACAAGAATTGTAATCCGCTTCAGAACTGCAGCCTAATCGCAGTTCCCCAGGAGGTTTGCTACTTGGATTCGGACGGCTGTTCAGCCGGCGCTTCGGCCTTTTCAGGCTTTGCGGCGCCCTTCACAAACTGCACCTTACCGGCATCGATTTCGAGTTGCGCGATCTTACAGACCTTGCGGGAATTGGTATCCACCAGAGCGGGTGCACCGCCGGAAAGTTGCCGCGCGCGTCGTGCGGCCACAAGAACATAGCGGTAGTTGCTGTCAAAACCTTCTTTGAGCTTCATCGTCCTGTCACCTCGCGAGTAGGCAAAGCCGTGGGGGTGGAAACATCGAAGGAATCCAGAATACTCTTGATTTGCTTTTCCATTCTTGACTTGAGGCATTTCTCCGATGTCTCTAGGTACTGTTTCTCCTGCGGGGAAAGGTCTTTCCCCGAACGACGGGCGCGTTCCCCCTGCACAACAGCCACCAGCTTGTCCACGGATGGTTCCAGCCGGTCGTTCACCAGAATATAGTCGTAATTGGGATAGTTCTCAATCTCCCGACGGGCCCCGTCCAACCGGCGCTGGATCTCCTGCGGTGGAACGTGCTCGCTCATGCTGCGTTTGCGCAGCCGCGACTCGAGTTCTTCGCGACTTGGCGGCAATACAAAGATGCTGATTGCCTCAGGAAGGCGCTCCTTGACCTGATGCGCGCCCTGAACATCAATGTCCAGAATCACGTCGTGGCCTTGGCGCTCCGCCTCTTCAATCACAGTTTTCGCTGTGCCGTAATAATTGCCAAACACCAAAGCATATTCAAGGAATTGCTCGCGCATGATCATCCCCTCAAACTGCTCACGGGAAATGAAATGGTATTCGTGCCCGTCCTGTTCGCTCCCTCGCGGCGGACGGGTGGTATATGACACAGAAAATTCGAGGTTAGGAACATAAGTCCGGAGCCCATTGACCAGGGTGGACTTTCCGGAGCCGGATGGCGCAGAAATAATGAAGAGGATCCCGCTCATTCGAGGTTCTGCACCTGCTCGCGGCATTTTTCAATCTCTGATTTCATCTGCAATCCCAGTTCAGTGATGCGGAGCGCCTCTCCGGTAACGCCGGTCGTCTTGGAAAGTAACGTGTTCGCTTCGCGATTGAGCTCCTGCAACAGGAAATCCAGCTTCTTGCCTACTTCGCCGCCGCTGTCCAGCAGCTTGCGGAAGTGCTCAATGTGCGTCTGTAACCGCACAAGTTCTTCCTGGATGTCACTGCGTTCGGCCAGCATGGCTGCTTCCTGAAGGATGCGATCCTCGTCTGCATTCACGTTTTCCAGCAGCTCTTTCATGCGGGCACGCACTTTTTCCATCACAGCACGGGTAACCATGGATCGGAGTTGCGACACCTGCCGGGTAGCGTCTTCCAGGCTCTTGAGACGCCTTCGCAGCTCAGATTCCATGCCCTGGCCTTCATGTTCGCGCATGACATTCAGCTTTTCAATGGCCTTTTCCACGCTGTCCAGGACCGCCTGCTCAAAGTTGCCGTCGAGCGCGGCCATTTCGGCCAGAGCACCGGGCATACGAAAAACCACGTTGAGGTCCGGTTCGCCCGCCGTCCCGAACTCGGTTGCAGCTTTGCGGAACGCGGCCACATAACCTCCCACAAGTTCGCGGTTGAAGCCAAAGCCCTCACCCGGCCGGTGCTCCACCACCAGCGTGACCTCCACGTGTCCACGAGCCAGCCTCTCTTTGAGCAGGCGACGCAGCTTGATCTCCAGTTGATCCATCTCCGCCGGCAGGCGCAGCTGCGGATCAAGGAAACGATGGTTGACGGACTTAAGGGAAAGAGAAAAGGAAACCCCATCGCCCGCCTGGGACTTCACCTGCGCATAGCCGGTCATGGAGCGGATGGGCATGAATGATTGAGTTTAGCTTAGCGGCCCCTTTGTCCGAATGGCGGTGACCGTTTCATCAGTCATTTTCGGCTCTAAATCCATAAACTGCAATTCATAAAGTTTGCGATAGGTACCCAGGCGGGTGAGCAGGTCTTCGTGGGTCCCGGAATCGGCGATGCGCCCGCTCTCAAGGACAACGATGCGGTCCGCGTGGCGAACCGTCGTCAGGCGGTGAGCAATCACGAACGCAGTTCGCCCGCTCATCAGGTTGTGCAAAGCAGCCTGGACCAGAGCCTCCGACTCGGTATCCAGAGCCGAAGTGGCTTCGTCAAGGATCAGGATGGGAGCATTCTTGAGCAGCGCGCGCGCAATGGCGATGCGCTGGCGCTCACCCCCGGAGAGGCGAAGTCCTCTCTCGCCGATCATGGTGTCATAACCCTCGGGAAGGCGCATGATGAAATCATGGGCCAGAGCCGCTCTTGCAGCTTCAATCACTGCATCCTGCGGCACGTTCGGCTGCCCGTAGGCAATGTTGTTGCGCACCGTATCGTTGAACAAAATGGTGTCCTGCGTAACAATGCCGATTTGCGCCCGCAAAGATTCGAGTGTCACATCGCGCACATCGTGCCCATCAATGGTGATGGAGCCTGCGGTCACATCAAAGAACCGCGGAATCAATTGAACCAGAGTGCTCTTCCCTGCTCCGCTGGAGCCGACAATCGCAATTACCTCCCCTGCGCGCGTTTCAAGATTGATGCCGCGCAAAACTTCCGCATCAGAGGCGCCGTTCTCGCCGGAATAAGAGAAGTAGACATTTTCCAAACGCACCCGTTCGCGGAATGCTGGCAGAGGTTTTGCTCCGGGACGCTCCTGGACTTCTTCCTGTTCGTCCAGAAAGCGGAAGACCTCTGACGATGCGCCCAGGGCCTGCTGCAGGCTGTTGTTGAAGAGCGCAATTTTGCGCACCGGATCGTAAAGCTTGAACACCGCGATAATGAACGCAATGAAGGATCCGGTCTTCATCGCGCCGGTCTTGATCTGAGTACGGCCCAGCCACAGCAACAGTACAATGGCGACGGCGCCGATCATGTCCATCAGCGGCGAACTCAAAGCCTGCACAGCCACCGACTTCAGGTTGGCGCGAAACAGCTTCTTGGCAGCGGTACGGAAACGGGCGCTTTCCCACCGCTCCATGGTGAATGCTTTGACAATGCGGTTGCCAGTTACAGTTTCATGCAGGATGTGCTGAATATCCGCCAGTTTGTCCTGGCCTCTACGAGTCGTAGTGCGAACGCGGCGGCCAATTTTCCCCGCTGACACGATCACAAAAGGAATAAAAATTATCAGTACCAGTGACAGCTTATGTCCCAGCACAATGACCACACCCACCATGAAAATAAGGGTGAAAAACTGCTGCAGGAACTCAGCAAGAGCAATGGAAAGGGTGGCTTGTATTTTTTCAATGTCGTTGATGATGGTGGAAATCAGCACTCCCGTGGAGTTTCGCGAGAAAAATGCAATTGAGCGCTGAAGGATCCGATCATAAAGCCTGTTACGCAGGTCCGTGATTAGCCCAAAACCGGCATAGTTAACCAGATACGTGCCCGCGTAGTCGCACACTCCCTTCAGGATGGTGGCCCCCACCAGCGCGACCGCAACCACGGTCAAAGCATTGTGAAAGTACCTGGGAATGAATTGTTGCAGATAAACAACTTTGTCTGTGCCAGGAAGATTAAAGAGGGTCAACCTGTGAGCCGGGGCCGAGGGATTTAAGACGTTATCAATGATGGGTCCCAGCAGCAGGATGCGAAACGACTCTAGGAGCCCTACTCCTGCCATCAGCAGCACGGAGACGGAGAACTGCAATAAATAAGGACGGATGTATCCCAGCAACCGGCTCAGTTGCCGCATGCGCCTCCAATGCAGAACAGAAACATTCGTCTTATTCTAAAGGAGCCCGCCTGTGCTGAAACGTGTGTTTTCGTTTAGGAGTTAGGTATTGTTAATTACTTAGGCGAGTCCCGGTGACTGACCTTAACTCGATATCCCGCCTTGGCCAGCCGCTTCTTGACTTCTTCACTGATGAGCACGGAGCGATGCTGGCCGCCCGTACAGCCAAAAGCGATTGTCAAATAGCTTTTCCCTTCGCGGACATAATGAGGAAGCAGATATATCAGCAACTCTGAAATACGATCAATGAACTCCTGCGTCTGGGGGAAGGAGCGGATGTATTTGGCCACCCGAGGATGGCGTCCCGTGAAAGGGCGGAACTCGGGAACAAAATGAGGGTTGGGCAGAAAACGGACGTCAAAGAGCAGGTCAGCATCTTCGGGCACGCCGCCTTTGTAGCCGAAGCTGACGACCGAAACCAGAATATCTTTGTCCTGGCTTCCTGGAGTGAACTTTGACGTAATGTGTGCGCGCAGTTCGTGAACATTGAATCGGGAGCTATCCACCACAATGTCAGCCAGCGCGCGAATAGGCTGCAGCATCCTGCGCTCCTGGCTGAGCGCATCTTTCACCGTGGAGGCTTTTCCCAGAGGATGTGGGCGACGCGTTTCACTGAAACGGCGCTGTAAGACTTCATCCGAGGCTTCAAGGAAAATGACTGTAACATTTACCTGGCGTCGAAGCGACCGGATGATGGCTGGAAGCTTCTTCAACTGCTCCCCTTCACGTATATCAGTCACCAGCGCGGCTTTTTCAATCTCAGAGGATTGCTTGGCCAGGTCAGCAAAACGAGGGATCAGGCCAATGGGGAGGTTATCCACACAGTAGTATCCCAGGTCCTCAAACGCCTTCATCACTGATGCCTTTCCCGAGCCGGACATTCCGGTAATGACCACCAGATGATTGGCGTTTTTGCGCACTGCTCGCCCCTGAGCAGTCCTGCGTTGGGATTTGGGTGGGGTCACAAGAGGGATAGTAACACGAAGATAGTTCAGTTCCCGCGGGATGAAACCAGGGTTTCCGCGGCTGCGGAAGCTTCAACCTGCTGTGACATGTTGTACATGGACCGCCACGCACGCGTCAGCATTCGGGACTTCATCTGATGTTTCCATTCCAGCCCGCTTTTCTCGACCAGGTTGCGCGCAGGCGACTCCGGCAGCTCTCGCAGAGCCAGAAGAAGGTCTTCCACCTTTTCAAAAGCGTCGAATAGTTTTCCTTCAGCCCAGAGAATCGCGATGGTAAGCCTTTTCTGTTCGAAAGCAGCCATCCTTCCGCTGTGAATCAGGGCCGCCCAGGAATGCGCATTCGCGGGATTGTCACGGAACCAGGCTTGAAAGACGGCAGCCTCAAGATAGAGCCGGTCACGGAGGGCGCGAGAGCACGCGTCAGGCGCGGCCAGAGCATCCTCCAAATACCTGGTGGCTGACGTAATGTCCTGCCGCTCTGAAGTCCACAGGTAAGCGAGCCATAATCCGGTCAGAGCATCGCGTGATTGGTCATTGTCAGCTGTTGCGCGTTCCACCCAGGCACAATCCCAGTCGCGCGGATGGACTCCATTCTTAAGAGCCCGCTGCATTCGCAGGATGGCAAAGAGCCGCGCTGCTCTCGAGTCATTTTTCAGCAGCATCACAAGCCGCGCGCCATCTGAGAAATCGGCCCGATGGCCGGTATCCGGCAAAAGCGAAGCAAGGCTCGCCAGCACATTGAAGGCGGCCAGGGTGTGCACGCGCATTTGCACCAGCACGCCGCTGTGGGACCAATCGCGGCAAAATTCAAGCACAAGAGCAAAAACCAGACCTGCCACAGGCCCCCCGGCAAAAATGAATGTAAGGCGACGCCGGAGATGGTCCATCACGGCCGTTTCAAGTGACAGAATCCCTACGCGCAAAGAATCGCATGCGTGCAGGCGCTGTGCGTCATAGCTGCGGCCGAAATTAGTCGGAGCCAGGCGGAAGCCAAAGACCCAGGCGGCAATAAGATGGCCACCCTGGTGGATCAGCCATGCCGAGATGAGCGCCAGTACCGGCACAGCCAGCAAAACAACAACTTGTTGAGAAGAAGAAGCTTGAACCAGCGCATCGCGCAAGCGCGGCAAGCCGGTCAGCAGGAGAATCAAAGTGCTGCTGAATACAAAGTATTCACTGGCTGTCAGCTTGCCCGGACGAGCAGCGGGAACAGCCCGCAGCACGTCAAGAATCGGCGTGGATGTGGGTGAACAAGCCGGAAAAGCCTTTGTTTCAGTAGCAAATGCCATTTGGGGAGTGTTCAGTCGCCATGGCAATGATAGGTTGAACAGCCCCCCAAGGCATGAGGTCTTAGGTCGATGTACTTTGGTTATAGCGCAGCGTTACTAAAGAGATGATGCGGTTCTGGCATGACATTCCGCGGCTCAGC
>DASUBD010000552.1:0-3986 GCA_035763445.1 Candidatus Angelobacter sp. | reverse complement strand
CGGATGCGTTCTCTGCCATTCCAATTTCCTGCAGACAACCACATCCGCCACTCCGGCATTGAATAATGCGGTGTTCCATCCTTTCTCGGATTTTGCACTTCACACGATGGATAGCAGCTTGTCAGATGGCGTAACTCAGGGGAACGCCGGGCCGGCGCAATTCCGCTCGGCTCCGCTCTGGGGACTTGGCCAGCGGTTGTTCTTCCTGCACGATGGCCGAACCGATAATTTGCTAACTGCGATCAAAGACCACGCTCCCAATGTCGGAACCAGTCCTGCGAATTGCTTACCGAGTAACGGAGAGGCTTGCCAGGTGATTGTGCTTTTCAACAAACTATCACCCAGCCTGCAACAAGACCTGCTCAATTTCCTGCGTTCACTGTAAGAACGCGAGGTACGCGACGTGTCAGAGAGAAGCACGTCGCGTTTTTTTCATCTTCAAATTTTTTAGCGGGAACCGGCAACAGGAGCGGCCTTGTCGCCCTGCGGCGCCATCTCTGGACCGAAATACTGTTCATTGAGTTCGGCGGGAGCAGCATCGAGCGCGGACTTCATTGCCTCTTTAAATTTCTGCTTGTAGAGTTCGCGAGCGACTTCAGCTTTGACGTCCGCCAGCGGCATCACATCTCTGCGCAACACCTTGTAGATGGCGTAGCTTTGAAGTTCCTTTTCTACCTGGCTGACCTCACCCGCCTTCAATGAGAACAATTCGGTTGCTTCTTCGGGAACCAGTTCTGAGCGTCGACGGCTGCCCAATTCGGTGGAGGGAGGCATACCAACACCCAGCGCGGCGTAAGCATCTTTCTGGATTTGTGCAGGGTCATCTCCCTTGACAGCATGTGACTGCGCAGCATCAGCCACGCTGCGTGCTTTCTTTTCGAAAGCGTCTTTGTCCGGCGCTGCAGCACTTTGCCGCGGAACAAGAATCCGTGCCAGCGTCACCTTTTCGTAGTCACCCAGGTGCTGCTGGTAGTAGGCTTCCACCTCCGCATCCGCCGGCGAGCGATATTTTTCCTCCAGGGCCAAACGATACAAATCTGCGATCGCGCGCAGCCGGTTCCACTCCATCAGCTTGCGGAATTCGGGCGTGTCCTCCATGCCCGATTTACGCGCGGCGGCTTCCACTGCCAGATAATCCGCATAGGTTCTCGCCAGGCTGCGGTGCGCTTCGGCCGGCATCACGCGTCCGGCTGGATTGAGCGCCTTTACCAGCGTTTCAAATTGCTCACGGCTAATGACTGTGACGCACGAATCAGGAGCAGACTGCGCTGTTGGAGAGCTGCTCTGGTCACACACTCCACGAACAGTAATCACCGCCTGCGTTGCAGCCACGGCTGGCGCCGGATCCGCAGCCTCTTTACTTTTCTCTTGTTTGGGTCTCGCCGCTGTGGATTGGCTCCCGGCGGAGATAGCTTCACCAGCGCCTGTTGACTTCTCTAACACAGAGTTTTGCAACCAAGAACTACTGAAGCCGGCAAGGTATAGAAAAAGGAGGTAGTGAACGGCCCACATGATCTGATTTGCTCCGAACGTTAGCGGTGTTGCACGTGAGACTCTGGATTATATCGATCATGCAAGTCATTCAGCACAGACTTTCTGCAGTCATGAGTGGTAGCGTTTCAAAATGGAACTCCGGGCGCAGAATGAAACCACCCCAAATCCTGCTTGCGTTTTGGACTATGATTAGCTAATATGTTAGCTATGACACGAAAGAAGATTACTGTAAACATGCATGAGGCCAAAACCACGCTTTCGCGTCTGATCGAAGCCGCCGAAAAGGGCGCGCAGGTAACGATCGCCCGCAATGGCGATCCTGTGGTTGAACTGGTGCCCGTAAAAACTCAACCCCAGCGCACACCAGGTACTTATCCTGAACTTCACGTGGGACCGGAATTCTTTGCTCCTCTTTCCGATCAGGAGCTGGACGATTGGGAAGGCAAAGCCTGATGCGTCTGCTGCTCGATACCCACGCGCTCCTTTGGTGGGCTAACAATGATCCTCAGTTGTCCTCCGTCGCTCGGGCTCAGATTCAACATGCTCGCAACCACATTCTGGTTAGCTCTGCAAGTGTCTGGGAGATTGCTGTCAAATACAGAAATGGGCGCCTGCCATCAGCACACAAATTCGTAGCTGAAGTGCCAGAGTACCTGCGTGTCCAGAATTTTGAGGCTTTGCCGATCACAGTGGAACACGCCCTGCGCGCAGGACTTTTACCAGGTCCGCACCGCGATCCATTTGATCGAATGCTCATCGCTCAGGCCTTGCAGGAAAATCTCGCCTTGATCAGCAATGATCAGGCGTTGGATGGTTACGGAGCACAGCGAGTCTGGTAAAGCAAGACAACGCGGCCCAAAAGCTATTGAACAAGCAAACGGCCCTGCCACCCGCAAATTGGCAGGGCCGTTCCAGCCTGAGCGGTCAGGCTGGTTGTTGCTCCAGGGCGACGGCGCGAGGGAACAGGATGTTGTTCTCCAGATGAATGTGCTGGTGCAGGTCCGTTTCAAACTCCTTCAACGCGGCAAAGAGTGTGTTGTAACTGAAGCATGCATCCGGGGGCGGAGTGTAATCGCTGGTGAGCGAGCGCAGCTCTTTGAGCGCATTGCCGGCATCTTCATGCTCCATCTCCATCATGTGCACGGGATTGCCCACAGTGCCAAACGGTGCGCGCGGCGCCCGTTTGCCCGATTCCAGCGCCTGCTCCATTTGCGTGACGTAAGGAAAGAGGATCATCTCTTCCTTCATCATGTGTGAAGTCAGTTCAGCAGCCAGGGCCGCAAACACTCTTTGAATGGCCACCAGTTCAGCATGGTTGCGGCCATGCACGGAAACCACCTTGGAGAGCAGCTTCTCCAGGCGGGGAATCTCCTGCTTCACATAACCATGGTGCCTGCTGACAATGTATGAGACCAGTTCGTCCAGCGATGCCTGGCTGAAGTCCGGTGTCGCCGCTGCCTCTCCCGGAACGGAACCTTGCTCGAGTGTGCGCAGCACCTCAGTGACCGGAACTTTTACCTGTGCGCACGCTGCTTCCAGTGATTTTCCTCCGCCGCAGCAGTAGTCAATGCCGAGCTTTTCAAAGACGCGGGTTGCATTGGGAATTTCTGTCGCCAGTTGGCGGACGGTTTGAGTCGACGAGAGAGCCATGAGGAAGAGCCTCCATCAAATTGCGGGCAGGAGCCTCACGCTCTCTACCCTGGGAAGAGACTAATCGCGTCTCAAACGGGCGGCTATGACTTATGTCACACGTTGGTTCTTTATTCAGCGGAATCCAGTTCAGCCTGGAGTTTCCTGACATCGCGAAGCGTCACACTCTTCCCTTCCATTGTGATCAGCCCTTCAGCCTGGAGGCGGCTCAGATTGCGCGAGACAAGCTCACGCACGGTGCCGATCTGTGAGGCCAGTTCCTGGTTGCTTGCCGGAAGCTGCACCTCAACGCCCGCGGCAGTCTTCCTGCCTTGTTCTGCCATGCGCAACAGGGCGGCGATCAGGCGCGAACGAACTGAAGTAAATGAAAGCTCTTCAATAATGCCAACCAGCCTTCGCAAGCGCCCGCCCACGATTTTAAGCACTTTAAGGGCGACTTTGGGATGCACCAGGCAAAGCGAGTAAAAATCCTGCTTGCTGATGAAGTAAACCCGCGCGTGATCGACGGCCGAGGTGGAAGCCGGATAATTACCGCCATCGAACACCGGGAGTTCTGCAATCGAGCTGCCCGGGCCATCCACGGACAATACCTGCTCGCGGCCGCTGGGCGAACTCTTAAAAATCCGAACGTGGCCCGTTTCAATAACAAATAACCCCGTGCACGTTTCCCCTTCTGTGAAAATCAGCTCTCCAGGAGAATATTCGCGCGGAACGGCCCGCTCCGCAAGGAACTTGAGTTCGGTGGGGGAAAGGTCAGAAAAAATTCCAACTCGTCTTAACGTTTCCAGCATTTGCGATTCTGCGCGGTCCGCCATTCGCTCATTGTACCGTCAGAGTACATC
>DASUBD010000551.1:0-6865 GCA_035763445.1 Candidatus Angelobacter sp. | reverse complement strand
GCCAACTCAATGGTTCCCTGGGTCTTGCTGACGCCGATGTTGGCAACGAATGTACGAATTGCGTCAGCGGTATAACCACGGCGACGAATCCCTGAGATGGTAGGCATGCGCGGGTCGTCCCAGCCGCGCACACGACCTTCGCGCACCAGTTGCAGCAGTTTGCGTTTGCTCAGCAACGTATAAGTGAGGTTCAGGCGGTCAAACTCAAACTGCTGCGAAGGAAAAATTCCCAGTTCTCTGATGAACCAGTTGTAGAGCGGACGATGATCCTCAAACTCCAGTGTGCACATGGAGTGGGTGATCTTTTCCAGCGAATCTGACTGGCCGTGCGCGTAATCGTAGAGCGGGTAGATGCACCATTTATCGCCGGTGCGATGGTGCGGCCTGCGCAGGATGCGGTACATAACTGGATCGCGCATGTTGAGATTGGGCGATGCCATGTCAATCTTTGCCCGCAAGCAGCGAGAGCCGTCAGGAAACTCGCCGGTCTTCATGCGCTCAAACAGATCCAGATTTTCTTCTACTGAGCGGTTACGGTGCGGGCTTTCTTTGCCCGGTTCTGTCAGTGTTCCGCGATATTGCCGAATTTCCTCGGCGCTCAGATCGTCAACATAAGCCTTACCCGCTTTGATCAACTGCACAGCCCATTCATAGAGTTGATCGAAGTAATCGGAAGCATAGAGCAGATTTTCCCATTGGAAGCCGAGCCAGCGGACATCCTCCTGGATGGATTCAACGTATTCGGTTTCTTCCTTCTCTGGATTCGTATCGTCAAAGCGGAGATTGGTGCCGCCGCCGAACTCGTCCGCCAATCCGAAGTCGAGGCAGATGGCCTTGGCGTGCCCTATGTGCAGGTAGCCGTTGGGCTCGGGAGGGAAGCGGGTCCAGATGCGTCCACTGTGCTTGCTGATTTTGAGGTCTTCGATCATCTGATCGCGGATGAAGTTGGATTGCGTGGGAACGGCGGGAGCGGCTTCCGGCTTGAGTTTTGATGTGCTCATGGACAAATTGCGATTTGGTAGCGAATTTCTTATCTTAAACTGCGCAGCGGGGGCGGGCAATTTAGGTACAGCCGGATCGCCGGGCCTTGAATGAAACACAGCAACGCTGAAAAGCGTCTTAAATACAGGAGTGGACTTCGGTTGAAAGAGGGCCTAACCATGAAACTTCTCCATTTCTTGCTGCGATCAGCCGTGCTTCTCTGTTTGTTATCAGTGCTGGGAATGGCAGTGCAATCGAACGCCCCAGCGCCAGCACAGAAAAAGTCCTATTCCCCACGCGCCCAGGAGCGCATCACCCGTGCGGTGCGCCATGAACTTTTGATGCTGCCGAATTACGGCGAAGCGTTTGACCACATTGCTTTCAAGCTGCAAGGTTACGACGTGATCCTGCTGGGGCAGGTGGTCCAGGCCACACTCAAAAGCGATGCGGAACATGCGGTGAAGCACATTGAGGGCGTGGAGCGGGTGGTGAACAACATTGAGATCCTGCCGCCCTCCGGCGGAGACGACCGTCTGCGGCAACGCTTGTTCCGTGCGATCTACGGCTATGGGCCGTTGCAGCATTATGGGGTGGGATCGAACCGGCCCATTCACATCATCGTGAATCGCGGCCATGTGACTCTGGAAGGTGTGGTCCTGAGCCAGGGTGACAAGAATCTGGCCGGAATGCGTGCCAATGGCGTGCCGGGAGCGTTTTCCGTCACCAACAACCTGGTGGTGGAGCACCCGCAGAGCAATCACAAGAGACAGGGCGGCTAAATTTCCAACAAAGTTGAACTTTCAATCCGCCCTTCAGAGTAGATGCGGGATTATCGTTTAGCCGATCGGTTTAGGGCATGCTCGATCAGCTGGCGTTGCGCAATTTTTTGGCTATAGAGAGAGTAATTAGTTCGAGTTGGTCCAGAGTCCTCTCGTCAATGCCCAGATTGGCTGCGCGAATCGCACTCATGGGATCGGCGGTAAACCAGCGAGTATTCCGCTCAGAACTTTGGATCCATTGAATCAAGTCGGTTTCTCGAGCCGAAAGTTCGCGCAATAGACGTTCAACCTGTTCGCGCGAAACTTCTTCAGTAGAAGTCTGGCACCGGTGGAGTTGCTCCATCATCTCAAGGGTTTGCTGCGCCGGGCTGCTGGCAATAAATAAGCCGCAATCTGAACAGTACGACTCAATAAGCCGGGATGTTGTGCTGCTGACGCGCCGAAATGAAGGAGCTAAAGGAGACATCGTCTGAGTGTCAGGACAGCAGGAACACTCTAGAGCAAAACACACTCCTGCGCGAGAAAAAAGCGACTTCAATCACATTAAAATAGCTAATCTCAAAAGCCAGGTGGGAATGCAGTTCCGCGCCTCAAGCCCGCGTGGTATTCGCGACTTTCAGTGCGTCAAAAAGAAAAGCCACAGCTTCCGGGTCTGTGGCTTCTCAACTTAGCAGTCGACGGATGAGCCTGCTTCTGTAGTAGTAGAGTGAGCAACACCGGTTTTGATATAGCCAAGAAAGAAATTTTCAGGCTGCGGCCTTTCCCGGTTTTTCATTGGGAGTGAGCTGGTCTATGACGGCGGGGGCACGCGCGAGCACCGCGGCCGCCCTATCCCGGTACGCCTGGTCGGCAGCTAAATTTTTAATACCAGTTTTGCATGTTGTGTTAGAGTTTCCAGAACTGGTTACCCCGAAATCCCCCTGAAAATTTCAGCTTTGTGAGGAGCATTTCTATGCGGATGACTCGCCTTGTCGCAATTCTGCTGATCCTGGCCTCCGGCGCCATGGCGCAGAAGAAGAAACGCGTGGCCGTTATGGATTTCGATTACGGCACCGTGCAATCGTACGTGTATGGCATTTACGGAACCAATCAGGACGTGGGCAAGGGCATTTCCGACCTTTTGGTGGAGAAGCTGGTACAGGACGGCAAATATTCGGTTATCGAACGCAAGGCGCTGGATAAAATCCTGGCGGAGCAGAACTTCGCAAACAGTGACCGTGCCGATGCCAGTACGGCAGCCAAGATTGGGCGAGTGCTGGGCGTCGATGCAATCATCATTGGGTCGGTCACCAAGTTCGGCCGGGATGACAAATCCAAATCCATTGGCGGCCTGGGCGCGACTGCAGGACGCTTCGGCCTGGGCGGGGTAAAGAGGAACGAAGCCAAAGCTGTATGCGGCATCAGCGCACGCATGGTTGATACCAGTACCGGGGAGATCCTGGCAGCGGTGACCGGGGACGGCGAGTCTAAACGTTCCGGCACTTCTCTGGTTGGCGCAGGCGGAGGCCCTGGCGGGCTGGGCGCGGGTGGCTTTGACACTCATGCTTCGAACTTCGGTCAGACGCTTCTTGGGGAAGCTGTGCTGCAGGCCGTTGGTTCGGTTGGCCAGCAGCTAAACTCTTCATCGGAAAAACTGCCGGCCCACAAATCTGAATATTCCGGTGTGGTGGCAGACGTCAGCGGCAATACTCTAATCCTGAACGTGGGATCCAAAGCCGGCGTGCAGGTGGGAGACAAAATAGAGATCAGCCGGCCGGTGCGGACGGTGAAGGATCCAACCACCGGAAAGGTACTGAAGACAATTACCAGCAAGATAGGTCAGGCCACGGTAACGGAAGTAGATTCCGATTCCGCGACTGCGATGCTGGATGGTGGTGCGGCCGCGAAGATCGGCGATATGGCCAAGACGCCAAACTAGCCGGAAAGAAACCAATTCCTACTCACTAAGCGCGGCCTGTGTAATCATCGCGCCTGGCCGCGCTGACTAAAAAAATATTGAAGTTTCCTGTTCTGTACCGTTCCCCCCGGGTGTCCCAATACAAAGAAAGCAGGGGAACCTAGGGCGATTGGCCCCTTGCTTTCACAGGGTTTCAGGGCTACGGGCCCTGAAGCCCGCGTTCTTCTTCTGCCTTTTTATTCCATACGGCGCGCGCCTTGCCCCAGCCCAGAAGTTCTGCTATCAATCGGAACAAGCGCCTGCAGTAATGTGACGAGCCGAAGGAATGGGAATGCATTACATCCTTTTTTACGACGTGACCAACGACTATGTTGAAAAGCGGGGGCAGTTCCGCGAGCTGCACCTGAAGTATGCGCGTGCTGCCTATGATCGTGGAGAACTTGTGCTCGGCGGAGCGTTGGCTGATCCGGTGGACGGCGCAGTACTGATTTTCCGCGGTGATTCCGCCGAACTCGTTGAGCAGTTTGCCAAAAATGATCCGTATGTATTGAACGGACTTGTCAAGCAGTGGCGCGTCCGCAAATGGAACACGGTGATCGGTGATGGTGCGACTCTGGTTTGAACAATTGAGAAGAGTTATTTCCCGGCTTTTTTTCCCGTGACCTTCTCGTTGGCTTTGGCCGCGGCACGTTGCGCCAATGCGTATTCCACCACGCGCTGCATTTCCGTGAGCGGGGCAGGTTTGCCGGTCCAGGTCTCAAACTGGCGTGCGCCCTGCTGCACAAACATTTCCGAGCCCAGGATTACATGAATGCCTTTTGTACGCGCCAGCTTCACCATCCTGGTTTCCGCGGGCGTGTAAACCATTTCAAAGAAGTACTTCGCTTTAAAGTCCTGCTCAGGAATGGGCAAGGGGTCGCGATTGCCGTCCATGCCGACCGGAGTGGCGTTAATGATCACGTCAAAGTCCATCTTCTTGAGCATGGTGCGATTGACTGCCTTGGCCTTGGCTTGTTTGGCCAGTGTTTGCGCCGGCCCTGGTGTGCGGTTGAGGATGTAAACTTCCGCGCCACGTTCTTTAAGGCCGAAGACGGCCGCTCGCGCCGATCCACCTGCGCCGAGCACGAGAACTCTTGCTCCCTGGAGGCGAAGGCGCATTTCGAGCGGTCGCACCACGCCGGTCACATCTGTATTGAAGCCGAATAATTTGCCATCCTGCCCTCGCACCACGGTGTTACAGGCGCCGATCTTCGCTGTAAGCGGATCGGTTTTGAAAAGATACTTCAGAATCTCTTCTTTATAGGGCATTGTCACACTGAGTCCACTGATCGGAATGTCACGAATGCATGCGATCACGTCGTCCATGGCTTTGGCATGCAGGGCCAGATAGAGCGCGTTGACGTTTTCGCGGCGGAAAGCCGTGTTCAGCATAATGGGCGAAAGGGAGTGCGCCACGGGATCGCCCACAACGCCATAAACGCGGGTTGCGGCATCCACCTGATCAATGCGGTAAGTCTCGCGCAGAGTTCGCGCGGCGATTTGGCCCGCACCGGTTTCCTCTCCGGGACTGGCAGAGGCAAAGGTGAACTGGCTACCGGCGCGAACACACAGAAGGCGGCTGATCACGCCCTGCTCGCCCATGCAGAAGCCCACCAGCGAATGCTGATGCGAGTATTTTTCCAGGAACTTCATGAGAACCACGTTGTCGTACAGGGAATTGGCCGTGGTCACGATCTTGAAGAAGTCCCCGGGATATTCGCGCATCCGGGCAAAGGTGTCCTCAAGCTTTTTGGTTCCCCGGAAATCGTGAAAAGAAATAATCAGGTTGGCTGACTGCCGTAGCCGGTTGAAGTCAGCCGTCTTAAGGTGGGCAGCCGTCTCCAACTCAATGTCGACCAAATGGCAGCCCTGGTGAGCAGCTTTGACCAGTATGTCAACCTGAGAGGCAATGGATCCCCGGAACCTGCCGCCGTTGGCCACCCTGCGGCAGGTAGCCACGATTAGAGCTTCTGGATGGTACTCGATGAAAGTCTTAAGCTTTTGCAGTCCCTGCGCTGGTTTGGGAAGGTAGTCTAACCTGAACTCAACAAAGGGGTTTTCGCGGACGACCACGTCCGCCTTCTGGACCAGGTCGGCCGGATTGGCAGCAGCAATGGCCACGCACACCCGCGGAAGGCGGGCGGGAAGGAAGCGCGGGGCCAAACTGGGTGCTGTCGGGTTCATCGCAACTTATTGAAAGCGCACAAAAGCCGCCATCATACGCACCGAAAATCACAGATGCAAGACCCGAATGCAAGATGGAAAATGTACTTCTGTAATCAGGTGTATCTCCTGAGTTAACAAGAGTTTAGTTGAACTTGAGGGAAAAGCGGTGGTATGTTCCACCGCGGACCCAAGTGTGCCCCCCAACATTCTGGCTTGTCCCGCGCTTTTTGAGCGTTTCACGCCCGCGTGTTTTCGCAGGAGGACTCATGACAAAATTTCGTGCCTTTCTATTCGCAATAACCGCTTGTGCCCTGGCTGCCGCTCAGCAACCCCAGCCGGCGCAGAATCCGGCTCTTAATATCGGGAACACCCCAACTCCTGCAGACATCTACTGCTCCGGTTTCATCACCTCAGATCACGTTCCCAGCGATCATTTTGTGGCCGCAGGATGGAACAGCCCTGACCAGACGCGCTATGCCGGAGCGGTTGACACAATTTATATCCATGGCCGCAACCTCAAAGAAGGCGAGCGCTATGAAATCATTCGGCGCGTTAAAAATCCAAACCATTACGAGCTGTTCCGGGGACAAGCGGGCGCCATCCGTGACGCTGGCGTGCCGTACTTTGAGCTTGGCTACGTTCGCATTGTTGAAGTGCAGAAGGAAACCGGCATTGCCAAGCCTGAATTGAGCTGTGCGGACATTGTTCCCGGCGACCTGGCAGTTCCTTTCGAGGAGCGCGAAGCTCCCAAGTTCCACAGTGTGACGCTGAACCGTTTTGCTCCTCCCAACGGCAAAACGCAGGGCCGGATCATCATGGCGAACGATTTTGATCAGTTCATCGGCACCAAGTACAAGGTGTATCTCAGCATCGGCGCAGATAAAGGCCTCAAGGTTGGAGATTACCTGCGCGCCACACGAACTTACTCTTACAGCTACCATGATCCGGATGCGGGCATGTCACTCAAGGCGAGCGCCGTGGAGGACACGCAGGACCATCCGTA
>DASUBD010000550.1:0-3285 GCA_035763445.1 Candidatus Angelobacter sp. | reverse complement strand
GTATTGTCCTTAATGATAAAGTCGGCGTAGGTGGCCGAGCCTCCAATCACGATTCCGCATTTTCGCGGATGCACGATCAGGTTGCGCTCAATTACAACCCCGCGGTTTACCAGGCTGTCAATATTGAACCCGTACTCCGTGCCCACCGCAATATTGTCGTGGAAGTGTGCCGGCCCAAGCGCCCAACCACCATACGCGATCTGGTAGCCGTCCACCCTGTTGTTGCGCACGTCAGCCACGGCGTTCGCCACTGCAATCGCTGTGCATTGCCCGCCCCCATAGCTGCTCATGTTGACGCGCTCAACTACATTCCCAACGTTCTCCTGGGGCAGCGTTCCGACTTTCACTGAGTAGATCCAGACAGGAAAAGTCTCCCACTTTTCATCGATGGTGCCGATTTCCCCCGATGTATGAAGAACATTGATGTCATGAATCCAGTTGTGTCCGCGGTCAGACCGCAACTGTACCGCCTCCAGATTCAGGGCTTTGATTCCGTCTTTGTTTGCTAGCGACTTCAACTCGGGATAGTTGTCATCAATCGTCAGGTCAGAGACTTCAATGTCTGATGCGTCATCCGAACTGGTGCTGAACACCACACCTGTTGCAGTTCCGGCGGGCACGTTCCGGGGATTAGGAACTGTTCTTGCCGGAAGGTAAGAGCTGAGCTGTACCGTTGTTTTGTCTGCGCCGGAGCCGTGGACCTTCCAGCCTTTGCCGAGAGCGAAGCCGCGATTGGAACTGTGCGGAACATAAATCACGTAGTCATAACTGCCTTCAGTCCGGAAGGTTCCGGGCCCCAGGCATACGATCAGATTGTCTGTTTTGGAAACGGATTTGTTCGGCGCAGCAGGGTCATTGCATCCCTCAGAATAACAACGCAGGATGCGATCAAATTTTTCCAGGCTGCTGCCATCGCGAGCATCATCGGCCGACTTACCCGAGCCGTCCTGCCCGTTACGTAGCGCGATGTACACACGCGTAAATCCTGACTGGGAGGTACCGGATTGGCAATCGGCTGTGCTTCCATTCGCGGCTGGGGACGTACTTGCCGAAGCATCAACGGAGAGCGCCACAATGCAAACTGCTGAAGCAAGCAACGCTATCCACCCTTTAAGACTGCGTCCACGGAAGACCACTCTTTTTATTTTCGATGACCTTGCCATTGTTGCGCCCTCTTGACGATTTAAGTCCTTCAGCCTCTACTCCACTCAGGCTTGCCGCATCTTTTAACCATACCGCACCAGCGCTGAAACCGGTCAGGATTCATATAGCCGGGACCGATGCACGCTCACCTTTTGCCATCGTGTTCGTCTCTTGATATGTCGAATTTCTAGGTGTAATATGCAGAACATCAACCTATGGCGCCGACTGACAACAAATCCGAGTTCCTGAAAGGCACGCTGGACATGCTGATCCTCAAGATCGTCGCTATGGGACCGGTCCACGGATATGCCATTTCGCAGCGCATCCAGCAGATCTCCAAAGACATATTTCAGGTTCAGCAGGGTTCACTCTATCCCGCGCTACACCGGCTTGAAGACCGCGGGCTGCTTCAGGCCGAGTGGCGCAACACTGAAACCGGACGAGAGGCCAAGTTTTACTCGGTTACCCGCAAGGGCCGCCACCAGCTCGAATCGGAAATGCGCAACTGGGAACAGATCACAGGCGCAGTGGCACTGATCCTTGGGACCGCCGAATAACTCCCTCGAGGAGAATGACATGCACTACTGGCTCCGCCGACTATTTCGCAAGCAGGAAACGGAACGGCAGCTTGATTCCGAGTTGCGTTTCCATATGGAGCAGCGCATTGCTGAGCGCGTGGGCTCGGGCGAGAAACCTGAGGAAGCCCGCCGGCAGGCACAGATTGAATTCGGTGCAACGGAAGCTATTAAGCAGGAGTGCCGCGAATCGCGGCGGGTGCATTTTATTGAAGTGCTGCTTCAGGACCTGCGTTACGGAATGCGCATGCTCCGGCGCAATCCGGGATTCACGATCGTAGCCGTGATCACACTTGCCCTTGGCATCGGCGCGAACACTGCCATTTTCTCCGTCGTCAACGGGGTGCTCCTGAATCCGCTCCCATATCCCCACCCGGAACAGCTCATCACAGTGCATGAGAGCAAGGCCAATTTCCAATACGGATCGGTTTCATATCCCAATTTTCGCGACTGGCAGAAAAATAACCGCGTATTTTCTGCCCTTGCAGCCAGGCGTTCTTATGCGTTCAGCCTGACAGGTATGGGTGATGCGGAACAGCTCAACGGGCTATTCATCACCGCAGACTTGTTCCCCTTGCTCGGGATCAATCCCATTCTCGGGCGCAATGTGTCAGCGGCCGAGGACGATTTTGGCGCGCCGCCGGTGGTTCTGATCAGCAGGAGCTTTTGGCAGCGGAAGTTTGGCTCAGCAACGGATATTCTCGGCAAGAGCATTACGCTTGATGCCCGCAACTACACAATTATCGGAGTAATGCCCAATCGGCTGGACCTCGGGCCGACCTCAAGGGGCTACTATGTTTTCGTACCTCTGGCGCAGTGGAGTAACCCCCTTCTGAAACAACGATTCGCAGGACTGGGTATCCACCTGATTGGCAGGCTCCGTGATGGCATTACCTTCAGGCAGGCGCAAGACGACATGGATCGCGTGGCCGCAAATCTTGCTGCAGCATATCCAGACGTCAACAAAGGGATCGGTGCCAGCCTCATTCCTCTTCGCCAGCAAGTGGTCGGTCGGGTAAGGCCTTTCCTGCTGGTGCTGATGATTTCCGTGGGATTCGTGCTTCTCATTGCATGCGTGAACGTGGCCAATTTGTTGCTGGCGAGATCCATTGCGCGAAAGCGCGAATTTGCCGTACGCCTTTCCCTAGGCGCGCCGGCCCGGCGCATTATTCTCCAGCTTCTCACGGAAAGCATGTTGCTCTCCGGTGCGGGCGGCTTCATGGGAGTCGCTTTGGCGGCATGGACAACCCCCGTGATGTTGAAGATGCTGCCTGATGCGCTCCCTCGCGTGGAAGAAATCTCTTTAGACCTGCGTGTGCTTTTGTTTGCTCTTGCCGTTTCCCTGCTCTGCGGAATTTTGTTTGGGCTGTTCCCGGCGTTGCGCCTCTCCCATGCGACTGCACTTTCCGGCGTCAAAGAAGGCGACCCGCGTTCAGGCCGCACCGGCTTTCGTGCTCAAAACAGTTTTGTAGCAGCGGAAACAGCACTGGCTGTCGTTTTGCTTATCGGCGCCGGGCTCATGATTCGCACTCTGGCACAGCTATGGAAAGTTGATCCCGGCTTCAAT
>DASUBD010000549.1:0-5737 GCA_035763445.1 Candidatus Angelobacter sp. | reverse complement strand
AACTTACGCGGATTTGCGCGGATAAACGCGGATGGGAAAAGAAGCCGCTACCTATGACTTACCTAACTCTGGCGCTTTGGCGGTTTGGGTGGGGGCGGCATTTCAATGAAGGCATAACTTCCGGGCCGGGCTGAGTTTACCTGTTCCGAGATCGCCTTTGCGTGGCTGCGCACGATGGGCCAGATGTTCGAGCCCAACACGACGAGGGAAATCTTCCGACCAGAGAGAGCCTGCTGATACACGATATTCTGATCAGCGGTTACAACCACATCAAATCCGGCGGCTTCAGCAGACTGGAGGAGTTCCCCGTTGCTGATGGTTGCCCAATCATGATCGTCAACGGTTTCAACCTGGTGAGTGTTCAAAAAATTGCGCGCGCCATAAGGCACATTCTTGTCAAACAGGACGCGCAAGAGAATGGCGCCTTTCCACGTACTTCAGCAACTCCCTGACAGCATCTTCAGGAATCTGAAACTGGACTGAAATCTCGCTGATAGAAACGCCATACTCGTAATTGGCGATGATGTCCTCGACGGGCATGCGCGTGCCCTTTAAGACAGGCCGGCCACTGACCCGCGAAGGATCGATTTCCACCAGCGGACATTTGGACCAGTCAAGCGTTAACAAAGGAATCTCCAAGCTTTCATTTTAGCCCACCTGGCGATAACGGGAGCCAAAGAATCGCCGAGATCGCGCGTGATCGACGTCATCGCCGTGACCGGAAAAGCAAAGGCTTACCGCTGATGAAACAGTCACTAGCCCTTTAGCTCTTAGCCAAAATCAACCCCAAAAACCCTTGCCGCGGATTTGCGCGGAAAAACGTGGATAAGAAAAGAAGCCGTTAACCATTAGCACTAAGCCTTTAGGTGCAAAAAGCCAAAAACAACTTCAACACCACAAGCCGCCGTCTGGTGGCTTTTTTTATTTATGAGGAAAATCCTGTGCACAAAAGAAATCCTGCCAACCACGACCAAAAGCGTCAGGACCAAAACTGCCACGATCAAAGCGGTCATGACCAAAACCGCCGCAACCACGTGCGTCGCAACCAAGACGAACGCGAGCAAAATCGCGACGACCAAAGGCGTCTGGATCAAGCCCGAAAAAGCAACGGCCATCAACGCAAAGAAGCCGATCAGTCCGGGCGGAGGCGCGGGACGAAGCGGCCTCTGGCTGATGACTGCGGCGAACGCGATTTCAACGAGCTGACGCGCGAAGAAATTATTGCCCTGGTGAAAAAAGTGGCGGAAGAGCTGGGACACAGGCCAAACGTGTTTGAGTTCTGGCAGATGGCCAAGGCCAAGAAAGAACACATACGGCGGCTGTTTGGGAGTTATCGGGAGCTGGTGGAGGAGGCCGGGTTTGAGCCCACGGGGCCCGGGTACTACATTTCGACCGACCAGCTGATGGAAGACTGGGCGGCTGTGGCTCGCAAGCTGGGCAAGGCGCCCACGGTGATGCAGTACAACAAAGCGGGCAAGTACAGCCACCGGGCGTTCCGGGTGCGGTGGAGTTCATGGCATGACGTGCCGGCAGCGGTGATGGAGTGGACGCAAGCGAAGTGGCCGGACCGGCAGTGGGACGATGTGGTGGAGATTGCACGGAAGTACGCGGGAGAGCGTCGCGAAAAGGGTCCGAGGAAGAAGAAGTACAACCGGTTGAGGTCAACAGAAGAAGCAGCATTGACGACAACGCGAGAAGCGGGATTGACGTCAATGCGGAAAAAGAACGCAGGCGCGGTTTATGGGAGGCCGATGATGATGCCGGAGATGGCAACGGCGCCGACGAATGAAGCGGGCGTGCTGGTTCTGTTTGGCGCGCTGGCGAAGCGGCTGGGGTTCATGATTTTGCGGGTGCAGCAGGGGTTTCCGGACATTGAAGCATTGAGACTTTGCAAAGACGGGCAGTGGCGGTGGGTGAGGATTGAGCTGGAATATGAGAGCAGGAATTTTTTATTGCACAAGCACGATGTGAACGGGTGCGATCTGATTGTGTGCTGGGTAAATAACTGGCCGAGTTGCCCGGTGGAAGTGGTGGAGCTGAGCGCGATAATCGGGTGATCCGGTGATCTAAAAGAAACCAATTTTGCCACAGATGAGTGCAGATAAACGCAGATCAAAAAAACGATCGCACCACGGAGGCACGGAGGCACGGAGGCACGGAGAAACCCAAAATCTTTGAAACACAGAGGAACGAAGTAAACGGAGGAAGAAAACCCATTGGCCACAGATGAACACTGATGAACCCAGATCAATAAATTGCATGGATTTTAGTTTGATCCGCGTTGTCTGCGTTCATCTGCGGCAAATGTGTTTGGTTTTCTTCCGTGACTCCGTAACTCCCGTGGTGAATGGGCTCTCAGTATATTTTTTGCCTCCGGCGTGCCCTCCGGGACATCGAATCAGCCTGAAACTGAACCTCTGCACAAATCCCATTCCTGATTGGAGAGACAAGATGCCCATCAACGAACTGCTGCTCGCCGAATTTGAGGAAGAGGCCAAAAAGACGCGCGCCGCGCTGGAGCGCGTTCCCGTGAAGGCCGATTTCGCTCCCCATCCCAAGTCCATGCCGCTGGGCAAACTGGCGCCGCATGTCGCCGAGCTTGGCGGCTTTGGAGTGAGCGTGTTGACCACGCCGCAACTGGACTTCGCCCCCGGCAGCTACAAGCCTTTGCCGTTTGAATCGCCCGAGCAACTGGTGCGCGCCTTTGACGAGGGCTGTGCCGGCGTCCGCGAGGCACTAAAGAAGGTCCCCGACGACGCCTGGCAGCAGAACTGGCAGCTGCTGATCAACGGCCAGAAGATTTTCAGCGGCACACGCTTCCTGGCCTACCGGCAGATGTTTCTCAACCACCTGGTGCATCATCGCGCGCAGCTGGGAGTGTATTTGCGGCTGAACGGAGCGCCCGTGCCGGCGACGTATGGCCCGTCTGCGGATGAGACGCTGGGGTTCTGAGCCCCGACATACGAATCCACCACAGAGACACAAAGAAAACCATTTGCCGCAGATGAACGTCGATAAACGCAGATTCAAAAACAATCTCACCACGGAGACACGGAGGCACTGAGAAACCCAAAATCTTTGAAACACAGAGGAAGGAAATAAACGGAGGAAGAAAGACTATTGGACTACAGATAAACACTGATGAACACAGATCAAGGAAATGAATGTGTTTGAGTTTGATCTGCGTTTATCTGCGTTCATCTGCGGCAAATGGGTTTGTTTTTCTCCGTTTCTCCGTTTCTCCGTTTCTCCGTGTCTCCGTGACTCCGTGGTGAGAAGTACTGCAAAAGAAACGGGCCAGCTTTCGCCAGCCCGTTTGTTTGTAGATTGTGATTCGTTACTCTGCGGCCATCTCTTCGGCTTCGCCTTCCTGGCGGAGCAGTTCGAGCGCGCGCTCGGCTTCAGCATAGGCCTGGGAGACTTCTTCCTGGACCTTCTGCGCAGCCTGTTCGAGTTCCGGAGCCAGCCGCACGTTGCGGTAGTACTCCATGCCGGTGCCGGCGGGGATAAGGCGTCCGACGATGACGTTTTCCTTGAGTCCGCGCAGGTGATCGACAGCGCCCTGAATGGACGCTTCCGTCAGCACGCGGGTAGTCTCCTGGAATGATGCCGCGGAGATGAACGATTCCGTGGAGAGCGATGCCTTGGTGATGCCAAGGAGCAGCGGGCGTCCCGTTGCCGGGCGGCCGCCATTGGCGATGACTTTTTCGTTCTCCTCGCGGAAGCGGAACTTATCCACCTGCTGTTCCAGCAGGAACTGGGTATCGCCCACGTCTTCCACTTTCACCCAGCGCATCATCTGCCGGACGATCACTTCAATGTGCTTGTCACTGATGGTGACGCCCTGGAGACGGTAGACTTCCTGGATTTCATTCACCAGGTAGGCCTGCAGCTCTTTCTCTCCGAGGACGGCGAGAATGTCATGCGGGTTCATGGGCCCGTCCATCAGCGGCTCGCCGGCGCGCATGCGCTCGCCTTCCTGCACGTTGATGTGGACGCCCTTGGGCACTGAGTACTCTTTTTCAGTACCGTTATCAGCCACCACATAGATCCTGCGCTGGCCTTTGGTGACTTCACCGAATTTCACCACACCATCAATTTCACTGATGATGGCGGTTTCACGCGGCTTGCGGGCCTCAAAGAGCTCGACCACGCGCGGCAGACCACCGGTGATGTCTTTTGTTTTGGTGGTTTCACGCGGGATCTTGGCCAGCACGTCGCCGGGGAAGACCTCATCACCATCCTGCACCATGAGGTGAGCGCGTGACGGCATGAGATAACGCCGCGTGGTCTTGGCCTTAATCACGATGGCCGGCTGGCGCTTCTCGTCGGGCGATTCGCCCACGACGTGACGCGAGAGGCCGGTGACTTCATCCACTTCCTCATGCAGCGTGACACCTTCCTGCAGATCCTTGAACTGCACGGTGCCGCCGATTTCCGTGAGGATGGCGAAGGTGTAGGGGTCCCACTCAACCAGGGTGTTGCCCTGGGTGACCTGCTGATTCTCCTGCACCTTGAGCTTGGCGCCGTAGACCACCGAGTAGCGCTCTTTTTCACGGCCCTTATCGTCAACAATGGCGATGGAACCGGCGCGGTTCATCACCACGAGATCGCCGGTCTTGGATTTGACCGTCTGAATGTTGATGAAGCGGACCGTTCCAACGCTGCGGGCTTCCAGGCGCGACTGCTCAGAGACTCGCGATGCCGTACCGCCGATGTGGAAGGTACGCATGGTGAGCTGTGTTCCCGGTTCACCGATGGACTGCGCCGCGATGACGCCGGTAGCCTCGCCGAGTTCGACGGTGCGTCCGGAAGCCAGGTTGCGGCCATAGCAGGCGATGCAGACGCCGCGCTTGGATTCGCAGGTGAGCACAGAGCGGATCTTGACGCGCTCAATGCCCGCCGCCTGGATGGCGGAAGCGAGTTCTTCAGTGATTTCCTGGTTCACGTCTACGATGACGCTGCCTTCATAGTCTTTGATCTTCTCGAGCGAGACGCGGCCCACGATGCGGTCGCGCAGCGGCTCAATGATGTCACCGGCTTCCACGATGGAGCCGACGTAAATTCCGTCCACGGTGCCGCAATCCTGCTCGCTGATGATCACGTCCTGAGCGACGTCAACCAGGCGGCGGGTGAGGTAACCGGAGTCAGCGGTCTTGAGCGCCGTATCCGCAAGGCCCTTGCGCGCGCCGTGCGTGGAGACGAAGTACTCGAGCACCGTGAGACCTTCACGGAAGTTGGCCGTGATGGGCGTCTCAATGATTTCACCCGACGGCTTGGCCATGAGTCCGCGCATGCCGGAGAGCTGGCGAATCTGCTGTTTGGATCCGCGAGCGCCGGAGTCGGCCATGACGTAAATGGGGTTCATGCTGCCGGCTTTGTCCAGCTCCTGCATGTTGTTGAACATCTCGTCGGCCACTTTTTCCGTGACGTTGGACCAGATTTCAACCACCTTGTTATAGCGTTCACCGTTGGTGATGGCGCCGTCCAGATACTGCTGCTGGACGTTGATCACCTGTTTTTCAGCTTCGCTGACCAGTTCCTTCTTGTCGTCTGGAATGACCATGTCATCAATGCCGATGGAGAGGCCGGCGCGGGTTGCAAAGCGGAAGCCGATCTCTTTTACCTCGTCGAGCATCTTGACCGTGGTTTCCAGGCCAAAGCGCAGATAGGTATAGTTCACCAGCTGGCCGATGCCCTTCTTCTTGAGCAGGCCGTTGATGAACGGCATGCCTTC
>DASUBD010000548.1:0-11133 GCA_035763445.1 Candidatus Angelobacter sp. | reverse complement strand
GGCTCACACAGCACATGCAGTCGCCTGGCGTGGCAGGTCTCAGAAGTCCTTCTTGTAATGGACGTCTCCGCCGAATCCGCCGTTCTGGTCGCGTACTCCGCTCAACGACCATTTGGGGTTAAGCTGATACTGCATTTCAACAGCCTGCCGTTGCGTCGAAGTAACGTCCGTAGCAAACGTTACATACAGATTGCTCGTCACGCGCTGCTGGATGGCTATGCGCGCACCAGGATCCTGGCCGTTTCCGCCGAGCGCAGGATCAATGGAGAGATGCGAGAGCCCCACCGCCTTGGCAACCCGGCTGCTTACCTGGCTGCTGACTCCCTGCGCCAGCAGAGATTGCGCACCCATGCTTCCTCCGGGGGAAGGATTGGCTGCTGCCGACTCGGTGGTTTTTCCAAATGCGATGAGATTGATGATGTCAACCGGCGGCAAGGCAGGATCTGAACTGTAATCGGTATGTAACCGCTCAGTGGGCCCCTGGATGTTCAGCGCGATGTTGTACTGATCAATAACGGTTTGCGCACGGATATTTACCACGGCCTCGGTGCGAACGGGATTGAGAAAATCGATCGTGCCGTTCTGCAGCACATAGCGATTCCCGGCAAGAAACATCTCGCCGGACGTAAGGTTCGCTCTTCCCAGAATCACCGGCATTGCGGCTGTCCCGGCGATACGCAGATTAGCATTCCCACTCAGGCTCACCTGGCTGCTCTGCAGTTGCATCTGTGATGTGGACTGCACTGCAACGTTGAGCTTGACGCTTTGCATGAAACTACTGGACGATGGAGCTGCCGTCCCACTGTCCGCGAATTGGCCGACAAAAGTCGAAAGTTCAAAATCCGGAGTGAACGAAATATGCTGAATCAGCACCTGCCCGCTCACCAGCGCTGCCTGCGTGCTGCCGGTCACAGAGAGGTTGGAGTTCACGATAGTCCGCAGGCCCTCCGGGTATCGGATGCGTATCTCTTTTGCCGATAACGCAAGGTTGAAGGCCACCTTCGGACTGTAAGCCACTCCGCCGCGGGCCGTAATCGTCCCGCCTCCCATCGCCCCCTCAAAATTTGTGATTTCAATGCGATCTTTCGTGATTGCAATCACTCCATTGGCGTGATCCAGGCCAATGGGAGACTCCGCTGTGTGGACCGTCGCATCCACAATCCGGACCTGGCCATTTATATTGCCCGCCGTGTAGCGGCGGGAATCAATGTCAAATTGAATCTGCCCTGTACTCTGCAACGTCGGCTCAATGGCCTGCGCGATACGAAGATCAACCGTGCCCTGCACCAGAAAAAAAGCAGCCTTCAAATTCTTCACTGGAACGTTGGCTTGCAAGCGAACGTTGGTATCTGTGCCTTCGAGTGACGTTGGCTGCAAAACCGCCACTCCGTTCTGATAGTCAAGCTGGATCGGACGGGCCGCTGCAAGCTGTACTTTCTGTTTGTAATTTGCGCTCAGCATCGGAATTTGCAAATGAGCTTCCACGCGGTCCTTGTGTTGCAAGGGACCTCGCAACCAGGCGTGCAGCTCGGTTTCGCCCGTAAGATCATTTACCTGGGCCGGTGCATAAATGGCGAGGATGGGCGCAAAGGTTACCCGCCCAGTATCCAGATGCACGTTGGCCATATAAGGCGCCTGAATGCCCACCGACCCTCGCGCTTTGACGTAGGTTTGGGCTACGTTCGAATCGAGAGCAATGTCCGCGACGTGATTCTGCACGTGAGTCTGAAATTTGATCCCCTGAATTGTCTGTTTCTGTATCTGCAGCTTTGGAACATCAATGGTCGCCAGCAGTTCAGGATTGTTAAGAGTGCCGCGTCCGCTGGCGTTGAGTGTTACCGCACCATTCAACGGTATGTTGCGGTCTTTGACTGTTTGCAGGCGATTGAGCTGCAGGCCATTTGCCTTTACCTCTGCCTGATAGGAATTGGTTTTGGGGAAGTACGTTCCTTGCGCTTCCGTGGTTCCGGCTGGCATGTGGACCACGAGATTTGCATTCAACGCTTTGCCATCTCCCTGGAAATTCAAGCTGATGTTCTGGATTGGCTCGTTTGAGACTTTTGCGTTCGCCAGCGTGATGCGGCCTTTGCCCACCGGATTTTGCTGCGTTCCATGAATTGACACATTCAGAGACAGTGTTCCGGCCACCGGATAATCTTTGCTGGCAAGATGTTGCAGATCGGCAATGGAAATGGCAGAACCGGAGAGGTTGACCACAATTGGATTTGAGGGTGAATAAGCCCAGTGATTGAGCCGGCTTTGCACGTTGAAGTTGAACCTGCCCTGTGTGGCAGATTGCAATTGACCGTTGCTGAGCGTCACCTGTGAGGGATTGGCGGAAATATTCGTCTGCAGCAGCTTCCATGAACTTCCCTTGACCTCAAGGTTGTTGGCAGTGAGCTGGCCCTTGATGTTGGGAGTTTTGAGCGAGCCGCTCACCGTGGCATTCAAGGTCACGGTGCCGTGCAGATTCATCGGCTGAGCAGGTCCATTCGATGCAGATGCCGTCTTGAAATTCGCGGCCAGTGATTCCACTTCGTGCAGGTCGTTGGAGTGCATCCGGATCTGCAATTGCGAGAGCTGGCTGATTTTGCCATCCAGGGTAATGGAACTTTGTGGAGTACGGATGTAGCTCTGGTGCAAAGCAATCTGCTGCCCTTCAGCAAGATAGTCGGCGTGGATCACACCATTGAGCGGCGTTGAAGGATTTTGTCCCAGGCTTGCGTCGATTTTGACGTCGCTATGGGCAACCAGGTTCTTCAGGCTTTTGGCCCAGGAGGCCCGGGCATCTGCGCTGACGTTCCCCACAAGATGAGCTTCACGCAATGAGGTCGTGTTGGCCACTTTTTGCAGAAGATCAAGCGACACATCCTTGAGAGAAGCCTGTAATCGCCCTCGTCCCGCGCCTGTCAAGTCCCGAACGGTAAGTGTTCCATCCAGGCGCCCGTCCAGGACCTCAGCATGCAGGTTCTGCACGTCTGCGTTGCCGTTTTCCAGCTTGTATTTCGCGCTCAGATTCCGTACCGATGTTTGCAGGCTGGATGTTTTCACATACAAATCCGGGCTGCTTAGCATTCCATAGAGAGAGGCGGTTTCCAGAAAAGGACGATTCGGCTGCTGCTGATAATTGAGAAAGCCAGTCAGATGTACCGTGCCGGAGGGAACTGACGGATTTCCAAGGATCTTGGCGAACTCTGAGGTGACCAGAGAAGCATCGTAATTAGCCTGGAGCTTTGCTTCCCTGCTGTAGTTCTCCACCGTCGCGTTCAGTAAAGCGTGTGATTCGCCAATCGAGAGCGCCAGCCGGTCAAGTGTAAAGCGGTCCGGCGTCAGGTTGAACGCGGCATCCAGATTATGTGGAAGTGGTGCATACGAGCCGTATTGCACATGACCATCGGCGTAGCTCATGTGACCGATGTAGCGCTGCTGCGTCGGATCATATCCTGCGGTCAGTTCCAGATCGTGCAGGTCGGCATTGAGCGGAGTCTTGCGATCGTTGTAGTAAACCGCGCCCTGGTCCAGGACCAAACGGCGAATGCCAAGATCAAACAAACTGGTATTGCTGTTGCCCGATTCTTTTGATTTGGGCAAATTGTTTTCACCCGCCTTGTTCACTGCCAGGTGTGCCACCGGGTGGTCCAGGGTAATGTTCTGGAAATGCCATTTGCGCCCGAACAGCGAATCTACGTTAATATCAGCGTTCAGATGGTCCGCTGTGAGAAGCGGCGGCTCTCCCTGCGGCTCTGTTCCGTGGACGATAATTCCGTAGATGTCCAGGGAAAGTCCGGTGAGACTGACTTTGAAATCGCGTACCTCCAGTTGCGCGCCAGTTGAGCTATACACAGACTCTTCGACTCTCGTCAACAAAGAGTGACGAAATCCGCGATTATATTTGAGGAGCAGAACACCAGTGGTGATTACTGCTGCTACCAACACAACCACTGCCACAGCGATCCAGAGAATAATTTTTTTCCAGTTCACAGTCGCACCAATCAAAATGCCTGTCCCAGCGTGATGAAGTACTGCCAGGGGCTGATTCCATTCACAGGGTTCAAATTGCGGCCAATATCAAAACGCACAGGACCTACCGGCGTCGCGTAACGGACTCCCACCCCCACAGTGTTGGTGTAGCTGCCAATGTCACCGAAACCAACGCTGGTGAAAACATTTCCACCGTCATAAAAGGCAACGCCGCCCAGCTTGCTGAGGAGAGAGGTTGGAAACCTGAGCTCACTGTTGACGATTAAAAGTTGTGGCCCCCCCACCGGAACCGTAATCTGCGTACACGTTGTGGGATCCGCCGGATTGCCACAGGCCGGAACCGTGCGTTGCGGGCCTGCGCCGTCCAGCGGAAACCCGCGCAGGGTGCTGCCGCCGCCGGAGAAGAAGCTTTCGCTCAGCGGAATATGCGCTCCTGCGAATGCCTCTTCCACTCCCAGCCGCACGCTGTTCGCCCACACCACGGACTGGGTAAAGATGGATTTGTAATACGCGGTCTGGCCCAGGAACCGTACGAAGTTGGTATTGGAGCCGAGTGCGCTCGGGTTCAGGTCAACCTGAAAGCTCTCATACATTCCTACATGCGCATCGAGAGGATTATCGCGGGTATCCCGGACAAAAGATCCCGTAACCGTGGACAAACGAACGTTTTGATCTTCAGGCAGCACCAGTTCCGGTACCAGAAGGTTCGTCAAATTTGTGCGGCTGAAGTTGTACCGAATGTACACGGATTTGGTCTTCTTGGCATCGAGATACCGTTGAAACTGGGTTCCGCCTCGTGCCAGCCGGGAGGTAAAGAGAGGGTTTTGGCTGGATCTTTCCAGTGAAGCACTCACCGTCGAATTCCAGGAACTATTCCAGAACCTGGGATTTACCCACCCTGCATTGGCGCGTTGCTCAAGACGCGCAGCATATACACCCATTTTGATGGTCTCGGCGCGTCCGCGGAAGTTCCGCCGTGTGTACTCGATGGAACCTCTCGGTCCCCAGAACGTCTGCTCGCTCGTTGTGAAGTTGCCTGACACTCCAACCACAGGCAATCCCGGAACAGCAACTGTTCCACCCGGAAGGCTGCCGCCGCGCTTGGCTGCTTCAAATCCCACTCCGTAACTGATGGAGTTGCGTTTGGATTCGTGGACCTTCACCAGAACTTCGGCCCTGGTCTGGTCCGTAATCGGCTGTCGCGAATCAACGCTGGTCCAATCAAAAATGTCCCCCAGTGTGTAGAGCTGGCTTTCACTTTGCAGCAAAGCTGTTTCACTCAGTGGTTGCCCAACTTTAATGTTGGCGGTGCGCGCAATAACTTCAGACTTCGTATGCTGCTGCCCCATGGGATACAAAGAGGCCGTGTACACCTGCGGGCCTTCATCGATACTGTAGATGACGCGAACGCGTTGTGGGTTCTGTTTGTCGACTTGGGTGGTGGCGCGAAACGTCATTCGCAAAAAGCCTTTGCTCAGATAGGTAGCCATGATCTGGTCGCGGTCTTTGTTCAGCAACTGCTGCGAATATGGCTTCCCTGGCTGCAGGTTGAGTCCGCCTGGCGTAAGCTGGTCCTCGGGAATTGACTTGTTGCCTTCGAGCTGCAGCGAGTCAACTATGTCGCGCGGCCCTTCCTCAATCTGAAATGCCACCCGGATGTTCCCGCCGTGCCTGGTCACGCTGGGCGTGACTGCTACCTTGCTGTATCCTGCATTCTGATAAACGGCTTCGACTGCTTTCAGGCTCTTGCCGATTAATTGGTCACTGTATGTGCCGTGCGACCAGAAGTAGATTCTTCTTGCCTTCTTGATTGGAATCTTCGCCTGCAGGTCATCATCTTCAAAATGCTGGTTGCCGTGGAATTCAATTGCTTCTACTTTGCCGCGCTTCCCTTTGCTGATCTGATACAGCACTGTTACGTCGGGTCCATGATGTTCAATCTGGCTTTTCACCTGGGCGTCAAAGTAGCCCTTGGATTGAAAATACGATCTCAGGTCCTGCTGGCCTTCGTGAACCAGGTCCGGATCCACCGTGTTTTCCTGGTAAATCGGGATCACCTTCTTCTGCGTTCTTCCCCAGATATGTGCTCCGGCGATCTTGACCTGAATTTTTGGTCCCTGTCTCACATGGATGACAAGGTCAGCCCGATTGCTCTGACGGTTGTACTTCACTGACTCGAGCTCGATGCGAGCTGCCAGATAGTGCTGCTTGGCCATCTCTCGCTGCATGTACTTGATCCCATTGTCCAGCGCCCTTTTGGAGTAGTTTTTCCCCGGTTTCACGTAGGCGCCGCGGATCCGCGCTCGCCAGGAGCGTACGCTGGCGGTCAGCTTTCGCGCCTCAGGGGATGAGAGGCCATCAATCTTCATCTCACCGAATTTCGCTCGGCGTCCTGGTCTCACCAGGAACTCCACATTCACCACTCCGTGAGCGGGATCTTCGTGCAATGCCGGCTCAATCGTCGCGCTGAAATAGCCAATTTGATGAAAGAAATCGAGCAGGTTTGATTCTGCTTCCTCCACCCGTCCGGCGGTATACGGTAGCTGGTTTGGGTAGTCGGCAGCTTGCAGCAACCGCGTGTACGGGAACCGGGATGCCTCTTTGGAGAATTGAAAGACGCCGAAGTAGTACGCGGGCTGCAGCACAAACAGGACGCGCAAACCGGTGGCCTCCGGAGTGACAGTTACTTGCACATCCTGGAACTCACCGCTTTTCTTCAGAGCCGCCACTGTGGCATCCACCTGGGCCTGCTTGTACGGCGCGTTTTTTGGCTGCGCAATCAGCGCATTCATGGTCCTTAGATTCAGGTTCGGTCTTCCAGCAATTTCCACTGACGCCACATGTTGGCCTTCATAGGAAATGGAAGCATTGGGCGGAGGCGTGGCTTCCTGGGCAAGCGCGGTTGCAAGAAAGGCAAGGCTGAGCACTGCGACAAGTACGGACGTAGCTGGATGACGCCAGAGGATATTCATTTGCGCCTGGGCCTGGAATGATTCTCGATTGCTGAGCAAAGAAGCCGAGAACTACTAAAGTTAGAGAGACGGGTGTGCTTTGATGTTGCTCAATATGCCTTGGGCATTGCGTGACTCTGGTGCGAGCTGCTCAATGGCACATCCCTGAAGGTCGACCTTCCAGAGCGTAGTCAACTTGAACCATCCACGCGGCATCCAAGGATCAAATAGGCTGGAGTTCCCCCCGGCGGAGTAAGGCATGCTTTGGACAATTTTTGCGATTCTGCTGCTTCTTTGGGTTTTGGGATGGGGGTTCCATGTAGCCGGCAGCCTGATCCATCTGCTGCTGGTAGTGGCCCTGGTTGTGCTTTTGATTGAGCTTATCACCGGCCGAAGAGCGGCGATTTGATCTGTGAAACGGCAGTGGATGCTGGAATTTTGAGCGTACAATCAGCCTTTGCTCGATAAACCTGCAAGCTTGCGCTCGATTTCTTCCAGGGCTTTGTTCAGCGATTCCGTGTAACGGTTGTTACTGCTGGATTCAATCTGGTGTTGTATGTAGGAGCGGGAGAGCAGCAGGTTCTGTTTCTCCCGTTCTACCTCTTTATCATCGGCAGATTTTTCGTCTCCGGTCACAGGCTGTTTTTCCCGCCCGTCTTCCATCTGTGATTCCACTTGCTTGCTTTCCCAACCACGTGCCATAAATGCGGGACCTCTTTCTATTTCTCATGATAATTTGTTTGCGCGGTCTGCAGGCAAATCAGAACCGCTGGAGGGCGGGCTCAGCACGTGATCAACGCTGCCTGTTGAGAGAAGCCGATGTTGAGGAAGTATGGCTACGGTTGCTTACGAAAGGAATTCGAGAAGGGAGAAACTACGCTGCTTCGCGTGCCGTCTGTTGGAAGCCGCGAATGGAAAACTCCAACTCTTCCTGCAGGCCTTCGCCTGCCTCCATCATGTCCGCAATCACGGTGCTCAGGTCCATGCGGATCAGGTTTCTCTGCAGGACAAATGAAATCACCCTTTGCAGCAGGCGCATTTCAATCACAACCAATGGAATGGAGTAACCCTGGCGCGCGCGGGCTTTACCGTGTTTCTGGCCGAGTTCTGCCGTTGCCTTTGACGTACTTGACTGCCCGGCCTCAATACGCATAGCCAGTTGTTCGATTAACGGAGGGATATGGTCAATCCGGTCATCTTTGTGCAGCCGCAAACCTGTCAATTCATGGTGGGACTCCACTTCCTTCAGCCACTCTTGTGTAATGTTTTGAACATTTTCGCGCAGCAGCTCTGAAACTCTCTTCACCGGCGCTTCCGGAGTACGCGGGCGCTTGTTTTCCAGCTTGCGTTGAATCGCATGGATAAGGGTGGGAACATCCGTGGGCTTCAGCAGGTAATCATCCACCTGGCTGCGAATGGCCTGCAACGCAGTTTCAAAATCAGGATACCCTGTCAGAATGAAAGTGCAGGCGTTCGGTTGAACGCGGCGCATGGCGCTGACCACTGTAAATCCGTCACCAGGCTGGCCGATATTGAGGTCTGACAGCAGCACGTCGAAGGGTTCGTGATTAATTTTTTCCAGGGCTTCAGGAACACTGGCAGAGGTAGTGACCTGAAAATCGTGGCGCTCCAGGATTGGCGCCAGCGTCATCCTGATCCCTGCCTCATCATCCACGAACAGAATCCGTATTCCCATAATCAACGCTCTGAGCTTTCTTAGATGGCGATTGAGCCACTCTCCGTTGGAAAGGCCATTGCTGGAAAAGACCTTAGAACACGCAAAAGCGCAATTTGACGCTTCGAGCGCTTTCGATTTTGGGCATTCGCGCAACAAAAAACCCCGCAAGCATACGGGGTGTTTTTGAATTTAAAGAATTTCTAATCGCGGTTCTTCAGCGAGTAGCCGAGGGAAACACCATATCGCGCCACGCGGGGACCGCTGAACTCAAAATTGTTGTGGACAAAGTAATAATGGGCTTCGGGTCGGATGAAAACGGAGTTGGTCACATAAAAGCGGAGTCCGCCTCCCACGTGGATCAGGAAGTGATTGCTGCTTTGAAAGTTGGTACAACCCACAAAGTTACAGGTGAAAAATGGCTGGTAGAAACGGAGGCTTTCCAGACCAATTCCCCCCTGCAATTCCGCCTGAGCCCGCTTGCCGAGCGGCGGGCCATAGACCGCATTGAAATCGTAAAAAATGGGGCGATACGGATTGAAAAAGATATCAACGTTCTGGTGGCCGCGCCATGCCACCTCGCCACCTACTCCGAAATATTTTTTGATGAAAAGAAAATCACCGCTGAACGCCGGATAACCACCGCCTCCGATGCTCTGTGGAGTGTGGTTCTGTATGTCGTTGAAGGCGTCCGACGGCGATTGTCCTGACACTGTGCCCACGCCAAAAGCCAAATCAAATTGCTGAGCGTGTGCTGCGCTTACGCCCAGCAAAACCAGACAAAAGGCCGCACTCAGAAGAAATAGTTTTTTCAAGAGATTCTCCAACCTATCTGGTCAGGGTTGAACACCGCCCCGGCCCATCATTTCAAATTAACCTTGGATTATCATACTTGCTTCAGGACCCTGTCCAGCTATCGCCGGTACCAGCCTCATCGTTCTTTACATTGGGATCGGATTAATAACCCTCTCGTAACAGAAAAGTTGCTGAATTCCTTTCTACAAAGTAGCTCCTGTATTCTGTGTGGTGACTCTGACCTGCCAGGCAGTTCTCTTTGACCTCGATGGAGTTTTGGTAGACTCCACTCCGGCTGTTGCCCGTGTCTGGACCAGGTGGGCTGTGGCTCACGGAATTGATCCTCAGCGTACAATCGCCCACGCGCATGGACGCCGGAGCATCGAAACGGTCCGTGCTCTTGCCCCTGAGCTGAATGCCGAAGAAGAAAATTTGCGGGTCGAACAGATGGAGATCGAAGACAAAGAGGGCGTAACTGCTCTACCTGGTGCGGCCCCCTTGCTCACAACGCTTCCTCAAAATCGATTTGCCATTGTCACTTCTGCAACCAGGCCGCTGGCCCGTGCTCGTATTGGCTATGCAGGCCTGCCACTGCCCGAACGTCTGGTGACTGCCGATGATGTGACCGGAGGGAAACCCTCTCCAGAGCCGTATCTCAAAGGGGCAGCGCTATTGGGCTTTGCGCCTCAGGATTGCATTGTGGTTGAGGATGCGCCCGCAGGAATATCTTCCGCCCGAACTGCCGGGATGCAGGTGATTGCCATTCCAACTACATATCCGGCAAGTGAGCTTGCCGGGGCAACTGTGATTGCGCCTTCGCTCCTGAGCCTGGACCTTCAGGTGCTGCAAAACTCACTGCAGATCAACATCAGCGCTCCTCTGCTCTAAAGACCAAGGCATGCGAAGACACCAAGGGGGAACACGGCCCTCGCGTTCGCGTGATTTATCTTTCGAGGCTTCCCAATATTTCTGTTCGTAGATTCACGGCAAACGGCAATACCAGGCCCTGAAAGTCGCATCAGAGCAAGTCAGCATATACAATTTCACCGAACTGATTGAAAGGAGAGAGAGCATACATGCAAAGAACGGCAAGTGCACATTGGAGCGGCGGCTTAAAAGACGGCAAAGGCACGCTCAGTTCTCCCAGCGGCGTTCTGAAAAACACGCCTTATTCGTTCGCCACTCGTTTTGAATCCCAGCCAGGCACAAATCCTGAAGAGTTGATCGCCGCAGCGCATGCCGGCTGCTTCAGCATGGCTTTGTCTGCCCAACTCGGAAACGCCGGCATGACGGCCCAGTCGATTGACACTACAGCTACTGTGACTTTGGAAAAGCAGGATGCCGGCTTTACCGTTACATCCAGCCATCTCCAGGTAAAAGTCAAAATTCCCGGAGCTGACAAGGCCAAGTTTGACGCCGCAGCAAAAAACGCCAAGGAAGGCTGCCCGATTTCACGACTCCTGAACGCTAAGATCACGATGGACGCCCAATTAGAAAGCTGAGCTGGCCGCAATGAGCCCCCGAAAACAGCGCGTCGACATGGCGCGCTATTCCCCCCAGTCGCAATGCTCGTGGCTGAATGCTCACATATGGCGGCTGCCGCCGTCTAAGTTCCCGTAACCTTCCTGGTCCCACAATCTCTTGCAATGGGAGGACTCCCCTAATGCGGAACTATCGGCTTACAGTCATCATGGCGTTCGCAACATTGATGCTTGCGGCATCCAGCGCCGC
>DASUBD010000547.1:0-2867 GCA_035763445.1 Candidatus Angelobacter sp. | reverse complement strand
CGCCAAAGCCGTGCCGGTAATGGGTAAAGAGATCAGGTTCCTCATGCTTGGCGGGAATGAGGTCAACGCCAACGCCCTGCTGCGCTTTTATGTCCTGCATTGCGTAATTCTTCCATTGGCTGCCGTCACGCTGATTGCCGTGCATTTCTGGCGCATTCGCAAGGATGGCGGATTGTATGTTCCGGAGAAAAAATTGTGAGCCAGGCCACCACACCATCCACTGCGACGCAATCCGGGGGCCAACCCGGCGCTTCGGCCAAGCTGCAGGCTGAAGTGCAATCAGATGTGCGCAAAAATCCGCGCCGCATCGCCTTCATCCTGCGCCGCACATCGCCTCAGGTCAGAGCGCAGGATGATCTCCGCGTGATGACGTACCCCGGAGCGCTTTCGCGGTTTGTCATTGCGCTGGAAATCGCATTCCTGCTTCTCGTTTGGGTGTCTCTCATCGCCAACGCGCCTCTTGAAGGCATCGCCGATCCCATGCATACTCCCAATCCGGCGAAGGCGCCGTGGTATTTTCTGGGCCTGCAGGAATTGCTGCACTATTTTCCCCCAGTGGTGGCCGGCGTGCTGATCCCGGGAATCGTAGTCGCCGCGCTCGTTGTCATTCCTTACTTCAATATCAATATTGAAGGTCGCAGCATCTGGTCCAATCCCGAACGCCGCCGTCTGGTGATCGGCTCGGTGATCGGGTTCATGCTGCTGATCTTTGTGCTGTTCGGCATGGGGCAGCTGGGACACAGCGTCTCCGCCGTTCGAACCCGGGACCGCGTGCTTGATTTGATCGTACCGGTGGTTCCCACATTTCTTGTAGGAACAGTCCTGCTGCTGTCCTCGCGTTTTTCTGCGGCATCGACAAGTAGTCTTCAGCGCTGGCTTGCTGACCGTCCTGTCTCCTTCTGGATCATGACGTGGTTTCTGGTGGAGTTGATCGTCCTTACAACGGTTGGCACTTTCTTCCGCGGACCTGGATGGTCCTGGGTGATGCCGGCCAACAGTTGAAGCAGCAACGGAGAAACCTGAGTGAACGACGACAAAAAATCCGGTCCTTTGCGCAGCCGCCCCTCCATCCGCGAAGTTGCCACCTTCGGTGCCGTGAGCTTTGCTTTGCTGGTGTCGCTCGCCATTGCGCCGGCAAAGAACTACTTCAGTGACTGGCGGCATTATCAGAAGGAGTACTTGAAGCTGGCTTCGCAGCGGCAGGGCGGCACGCTGGTCAGAAACTTCCATTCCGGCATTCGCCAGACATGGGTGCCGAAGCTGGGCGTGGTGGACCGTTGTGAAAGCTGCCATGTCAATATGAATGGCGCGCTCCTCGGGGCCACCTCACAGCCGTTCACCAAACATCCTCCCATTCCGCATTCGCTCGACCAGTTCGGTTGCGTCATCTGCCATCGCGGTCAGGGACCAGCCACTTCGGTGGAAGACGCTCATTACACAACCGAAGCCTGGGAACAGCCTCTCCTGCCTGCTCGTTTTCTTGAGTCCGGCTGCGGCCAGTGCCACTTGGCGGGCCTGGAAGGTACGCCGCGCCTGAATGAAGGGCGCAAACTGCTGGCCAGTCAAGGTTGTGTCCACTGTCACAACGTGACTCAGCCTGATGGCACGGTCCTCAAGCCCACCGACGAACCGCCGTCGCTTTCCCACATTGCGGAAAAAACGAACCGGGAATGGATTTTCGCCTGGATCAAGAATCCACAGGCGTACGCCGCTTCCGCCACCATGCCCAACTTCCAGCTCAATGATCAGGATGCCACCGACATCTCGGCTTTTCTGATCTCCCAGAGCACTCCATCACCCGCAGCGAAGGTTGCGCTTAAACCCGCAGGCGCATCGGCCGCGGACGCCACGCAGGCGGCGACCCTTTACGGCGCTTCTTTCTGCTCATCCTGCCACGCCGTGCAGAACGCCGCAGGAAACCTGGTGGGCGGTACGGTTGGGCCTGAACTCACCAGGGTAGGGAACAAGGTCAACCCGGACTGGTTGCGGCGCTGGTTGAATAATCCGCGAGATTATGACCAGGGCACCCCGATGCCGCACTACCGCTTCGACGAAAAACAGATTGCTTTGCTCTCAACCTTCCTGCTCGCCAAAACCGATAGCGACTACCTCGCTAATGTCCACCTTCCGGCGGTCGATGCTGACAGCGTTGCCCGCGGCAAAAAGCTCGTGACTGAGAGCGGATGCGCTGCCTGTCATCAAATCAACGGAGTGAATCCACCCCAGAACTTCGCTCCCGATCTCACCCGCGTAGGCAGCCGTGCTCTGGCCCAGGTGGTGTTTGCGCCGGGAATGAAGCACAACCTTCCCGACTACATTGTGGCCAAGATTCACGATCCCCGTTCCTTCGGACCGGGACTCAAGATGCCGAAGTTCACCCTGAGCGATTCGCAAATTGATTCGCTCACCACGGCGCTGCTCGCGCAGACAGATCGCGCTGCAGGGTTCCCCAAGGAATTGATCATCGCCGCTAAACAACCGACGGATTATCACCCCGGTGGCGAAGCCGGACGGCTCATGGATGACCTCAAATGCCTGACCTGCCACTCCATCAACGGGAACGGCGGTGACATGGCGCCCGATCTCTCCCGCGAGGGCAGCGCGGTGCAGCGCACATGGCTGGAAGAGTTCCTGAAGAACCCCAACACCCTTCGTCCTGCTCTGATCCGCCGCATGCCGAAATTCAATTTCAGGGAGACTGAGATCAAGACCATCTCGGACTATATTCTTTCCGCTTATCAGGGCACCGGGCTGGATTCTCAGACTTTGGATCCGCACGCATTGAACGCCGATGCGGCGGCCCGAGGCAAGCAGCTCTTCTATTCAAAGTACGGCTGCAACTCGTGCCATATCGCCGATTACAAGAC
>DASUBD010000546.1:0-6416 GCA_035763445.1 Candidatus Angelobacter sp. | reverse complement strand
GGAGCGCGCTCGGAAGCTTCTGCCCGGAGTCATCTCCGGTGCTGCTGATCTTGATCCGGCTGCCGTTCTCACGGCCACCGTGGCAGGCGCCGGCTTCGGCTACAGTCTGGGCTGGGTTGTGCTGCTTTGCATTCCGGTTCTCCATACCGTTTTTGCCGTCTCATCCCGCATAGGACAGGAAACCAGCCGTGGCTTGATAGACCTGGTCCGCGAGCAATACGGCCAGCACAAAGCTATAGTGCTGGCTGCTCTGATTTTGGTTGTAAATCTGGCCATGATTATTGGCGATATCGTCGCGGTGGCGGATAGCTGCTCGCTTGTTACGGGACAACCGCGAGTTTACTTTCTGGCAGCCATCGCCTTCATCATCTGGTACCTGCTGATCATCGGCAATTATCAGAAGACCACAAAAGCTTTGGGCCTGATTTCTCTCATTCTTATCTCATACGTGGTCGCCGCATGGCATGTAAGCGGGTCCCTTCTCTCCGTGGCCAGCGGTGTGCTCATTCCCAGGATTCAAAGCAGCCAGGCTTACACCATGGCAGTGGTGGCTGTCTTTGGGTCTCTTCTTACTCCGGATGTCATCGTGTGGCAGGCCAGTTCCAGGCGCGGTTTGCCGGAAGGCGTCGCCCAGGCCCACGTCAGCGAGTCCCATGCCGGAACTTTTGTGGCTTGCGTGATTTCTCTTTCCGCCATGATCGCCGCTTCGCACTTGAGCGTTGCCGATCCTTCCGGCATGACTACCCGTACCGCAGCGGAAGCCCTGGCTCCTTTTGGCCAGCTTGGACCTTTTATTTTTTCGCTCGGCATCATCGGCTCGGGACTCATTGCCTTGCCCATTCTTGTGGCTTCGCTCTGCTTCGCCGTCTCAGAAGCCTTTGGATGGGAATCCGGACTCTCCATGCCTCCCTGGCGCGCCCGCTTCTTTTTCGTCATGATTTCCGTCACGGTTTTCGTGGCAGTCACAATTGATTTCTTCGGCATCAATACCATCAAGGTTCTTTACTGGTCGCAGGTCCTGGCCGGAATTGTGCTCGTCCCCATCTTCCTGTGCATCCTGTTCATCTCCAATGATCGCCGCTTGATGCGCACCACCAACAGCTACCTTCAGAACTTCTGGCTTGGCTGCGCCGCCGGAGGCATGGTCATGTCAAATCTATTGTTTTTGTGGAGCCAGGTATTCGGTTAGCGTCGCGCACGGCCGTTTTTCGCGAAGAGATCAAACCAACAAGAAACGCCGCGTCCCGGAAACGCGGCTACAGTGCGGCCCCTGGCTCCTTCTCCCAACGCAAAGCGGCAAACCGAACGGTGAGCGCTCCAAGAAACTCTTTTAACTCGGCATCATCCAGTGATCGCGTGGTCCCGTTCTCCACCGCCCGTATGAAGCTCCTTCCATCCGGGATCAGGCAGCTCATCGCCGACTCTATCGTTTCGTGGTCGCATCCACACGAATACAGGCCATCAGCTTCCGTCCAGCAGACCACATACCGTGCCTCTTCCCCTTTTGAAATCGCGAACCCCCCATCAACCTGTCCAACCCAGTCGCCAAAACCGGGTCCATCGTGATCAGAATTAAAACTTTCTCATGAATCTGCTATCATCCCGGCGCTGGAAAGCTCCGCCCCCGCGAATCGCTTGCGGGCTTTGAATCACGGGGCCGGAACCATCTGTTTTTGGCTCTCCCTATGTCTGGGCATATGCCTACGACAGAGCGTCGTATGACAAAGCGTAGACGGAGAGAGAGTCTATATCCATGCTAGTGGTCAATGCAACAGGAAATCGAAATGCGGCAAAAACTCGGTGCGCGTGTCCGACGTCTGCGCGAAAAGCGCGGATGGTCTCAGGAGACCTTCGCCCATGAGACCGGCTTCGCTCGCTCGTTTACTTCCGGAATCGAGCTCGGAAAGAAAGACATCCGCCTAAGCACCATCCTCAAGCTCTCCCGCATCTTCGGTCTTTCAGTCTCACAGCTTCTCAAAGATCTTCATTAAGCCGGTCAGCCCCTTAACCGCTAACCGCGGGAGCGGAGCGAGTAGCGTGGATCGCGATGCGGTTTCCTCCACCATGCCGCTTCTGGTGTTCCGTACGCCCCTTGCGTCCGTTGCGGTAAATGTTGCTGAACAGACGCGCGAAGGGCGCAACGATTCGGGCTCCCAACGCGCAGCCGGTGCACCCCAGAAGAATTCCTACACGATCTCTGCGCCTCTGCGGTGAAAACACTTTTGTTCCGTCGCGAATGAAGCCGACTCTTTCTCACAACGACACCGCCTGGACTAAAACATGCTGCAGGAGCTTAAGGGCGATGGACCAGCGCTTTCTTGCTTCTTCTTCCGTGTCGCCGAACCCAGAAACGTAGGACGTTACACAAAAACCGAGTTTGGAATCGGCCAGAGTCTCATGCGAGACTTCGGCCGCGTTTTCATCATCGGCTTCGTTCTCAGCTCTTTCGGGAGAATGAGCTGAGCCGTGGTAATGGCAATGGCGCAACACAAATTCGATGGATGCGGGCATCTCTGGCGCGCGCTGCAGCAGACTGAAGAGTTTTTTTACCAGTTGCTCATGCGTTGTCAAAGAAAAGCACGGCGTCACATCTGAAAAAAGCAGATCTACATACGACGCGAACTTCCATTCAGCAGAGAATATTTCCTCTTCCGGAGAGATCTCAGTTGTTGTCCAGACATCCGACTTTGCGGTCTGCAGTGGGAACCCGGCAGCATTTACACGAATCAGGAACTCTCGCATTTCCCCGTAACGCTGGGCTTCGGGCAGAGTGTCAACCAACGCTGGATTTTTGCGAATATCGCAGTAACGGATGCTTCCGTCTTCAGCCGCCCACGGCATTTCCAGCGCCGGGTCATCACGTCCAAGCTCAACAGCGCTATCCACTTGCATTCAGATGAGCCCCTGTCGGCGGAAAAAAGAAATGACCTGCAACTCAGCCCAGCGGCCGTCGTTTCCATTGGGCGTGGCAAGAAAGGCGCAATGACCGCCATGGCGGGTTTCCACCAGCGTAACCTGCGGATTGGCGGCAATCTTTGCCCTCGTCTCCGGTAGCAGCCGGATAAAGGGATCGTCCTGCGCGTGGATCATCAACGTGGGCACCTGAATTTTGTCAATCACTCGCGCCGCCGACGCACGCGTGTAATAGTCTTGCGCCCCGGCAAAACCGCAATATTGTGCGGTAATCACATCATCAAACTCGCGGATGCTTCGCGGAAATCGCGCAACCTTTTTGTAGCTGTCAGGAAACAATGCGGCCTTGCGTTTATATCGCCGCATCAAGCTCAGAAGGAACTTCCATTCGTAAATCCAGTTGGCCGGGTGATGCATTGCATCGGCGGAAGGCCCAAGATCGGCAGCGGGAGAGACGGCGGCCACAGCTTTCAATTCAGCTGGAGCATTGCCTCCCCAATCGCCTGCCAGCTTAAGCGCAAGATTGCCGCCCATGGAATAGCCAACCACAGCAATCCGCAGCAGGGATTTCTGTTCAATCAAAGTGCGCACCACAGCTCCCACATCGCTGGACAAGCCCGAGTGATAGAGAGTCGGCGTCAGCCTTTCAGTGTTGCCGCAGTTGCGCATGTTCATGCGAACCACATTCATTCCCGCAGTCCACGCCTTGCTGCCTGTACCCACCACATACTGTGATAGGCTTGATCCCTCAAGGCCGTGCACAATGATCACCGTGGCATGGCGCTCCGGCTCAGGATGCCAATGGCAGTGGCAAAGAATCTGCACTTCCTCTTCCACCTGGAAGAGCTGCTCTTGCGGCGCCGGTAACGTGTTGGCACGAGGCAGAAAATTCCCCGCCAGCGTTTGCGCATGTCTGTTGCGCAAAAACCTCCGCGGCACAAAGGGTTGAAACTCCTGACTTTCTGCAGACTGAGACATAAGGAGGAAAGATGACCTATATAATATCGTTTACATATATTTTAGCCGAGCTTACTCTATGCCGATTTTCGAATACATCTGCCAGGAATGCGACCACAAATTTGAGGTCATTGTGCTTGGACAGCAGAAGCCGCGGTGTCCAAAGTGCGAGAGCAAACGCTTGCAGCAGCAAATCTCCAAGTTCGCTGTGGCGACTGACTCTTCAGCGCAGGCCAGCCCGGCTCCAGGCCCATGCGGCGCGTGTGGCGATCCGCGCGGTCCGGGCGCCTGCTCCATGAACTGACAATCGTGTAAAATGGAGTTCTGCACGCAACGGTGGGTATAGTTCAGTGGCAGAACGCCAGACTGTGGCTCTGGATGTCGTGGGTTCGACCCCCACTACCCACCCCAACCTTCTCTTTCGAAATCAGTGAGTTAGCGAAAATCGTACCGTCCAATACCGTCCAATTGCGCAAATACGTTGCCAAACAACCCGATTTTTCAGCGCAAAACCATGCGCACGACTTTGCTGTTGGCTTCCCGCATCGGGGCCGGTAGGCCATTGCCATATTCGTTGAATGTGGTCCGAATGTCGGCATGGCGCATCAGGTCCTTGATTACGGCCACGGGGGCGTTGGTCGTCCCCAGCCATGACCGGTAAGAGTGCCGGAGGATTTTGGTTGGCTCTCCTCGCAGCAAGTGCGCTATCCCCGCTCTCTGCGCCGCTGCGAAAACCTTCTTTCGAACCGTGGTTTGAAAATAGGGATTCTCTCCAGCGCTGTAGGGCGAAGCAAAAATCCAGTCTTCCCTCTGCGAAAATTCACTCTTGCGCCTCCAGTCCAGCAGGGCTTCCATCAACGCTGGATCAAGCGGGGCTGGAGCCTCCGAGTATTCCGTTTTTGTCTCGTCCACTCTGCCCAGAACAATTGCGCGACGTACGTAGATCGTCAACGCGTCCCAGTCGATGTCCATCCACTTGAGTGCAAGCACCTCAGAGAATCGCAGTCCCAGACAGATCGCGGTCACAACGATGAGCCGGACGTAGTCTTCCTGGATGTGGTCAAGAAGCAGTTCCAGTTGCTCAGGAGCCAAGACGTTCGGCCGAACGCTCCTGCGCGTCCCACCTTTGATCTTAACCAACTCCATTGGGTTTCGTGCGATGGGGAGATATCCCCAAAACATCGCACGATCAAACAGGATCTGCATGAGGGCCCGGATGTGCGCTTTCGTTTTGCCGGAAAGGGGCTGACCATTGTCCTTCCGGGTTTTGGCATTCAACCACATTTGAATCATCTCTGGGGTGAGTTTTGTAGTTTCAACGTCCCGCCATTTCGGGAGGATGTGGTTGTCGATATAAGCCTCGTAACTGTGACGGGTCGAAAATCTCCTTGGCATTTCTTCCTGCTTATACCGTCCAATTACCGTACCAAAGAGCAATTCCTTGGCTGGCTCCTGCTCGTGGTTGATCTTGAGCCGCATCTGCTCGGCTGCGGGAGACTTTCGCGCAGCCCCCTTGCTGGGAAACTGTTTCTTGCTACCGATTGTGACAGAACGCCGGATGATGCGGCCTTGGGCTTTTTCGCGCCAGCGAAACAGCCATGTGTTCGTTTTCTTGTCCAAAACGACACTTCCGTTTTGATACCGTGCCTGACTCATTCCTCTCCTTTCGTGTCAGTGCACGGGTGGCGAGACAAATGTAATTGAGATTTCAGCCATGCGTCCAGTAAAGAAGCACGAAAGCGCCACAACTTTCCGATTCGCATGCCGGGGAGGATCCCTTTGGCAGCCAATCGCTTCACGGTCTTCGGGTGGAGTTCCAGGAGTTCGGCGGCTTGATCAGCATCAATCAGCGGTTCACACTTACTTTTCGCCTCTAGGGCCCTATCGTTGTCTATGATCCTGTTTGAGCTGTTAGCAAGGCTGGCGTTTGGTTGGGCTGGCGAGCTCACATGACCTCCTAACCCGTCCTCTTGAGCGGGCAATCTTGACGTTCTTCTAACCCATTCCTGAGACTCGGTCAAAAAAACGGGCGCTCGGCTGTGTTCAAGATGCCGATGAAGGACTTCGGTGCAGTCTTTCCTTGGAAATTTGACTGAATTTTGAACCGGGCTTAAGTTCTCTCCACTCCAAGCGCCTTTGATCGCGCCTGGGGAAACGGAGAGGAAATTTGTGTTCTCATCTGCTCAAGACACTCAGACGGCATTGCATCGAATGGGCTACATCAGCGATGACATAACCGCGACAGTTGTGTATCTCGCTACCAAATTGAATAAACCCATCCTCCTAGAAGGACCGCCAGGCAGCGGAAAGACTGAACTCGCCTACGCGGTCGCCAGAGCCTCCAATACAGAAGTCGAGCGATTGCAGTGCTTTGAGGGAATCAATGAAGAGAAGGCCATCGGAAAATTCGATGAATCTCTGCAGCGGCTCGCAGTTGAAATGCAGTCAAAATCTGGGCGGGTTGAATGGGAGCCGCTCAAGCAGGAGCTACACAGTCTCGACTTCTTCGCAGCAGGTCCACTCCTGCGAGCCCTCCAATGTCCCAA
>DASUBD010000545.1:0-6844 GCA_035763445.1 Candidatus Angelobacter sp. | reverse complement strand
GAATGAGATCGCGGAGTTGCGCCGCGAAGTCGCCGAACTCAGGGAGCAGATGGAGAGCTTCAAAAGACAATTCGAATAACGCTCGATTCGAAGATTGGCAGGGAGTCGATGACGGTGGAGCAGTTCATTGGAAATCTGGATAAGCTGGTGGAGTGGGTACGCAAGCGTCTGGGAAAGAGCTGATCTTCAGCACTCCCGGGAGTTCAAAGCTGGTTATGTAGCCAGGCTGAATCACGCATAGATGCCGGTTCAAGAAAGGGAGCTACTGCACAGTGACAGAGAAAGTAGCCAGTTTCTTCGACGGCGCCGATAGGGACCACCAAAGGGCCAGGAGGGCCGGGGACGTAAGAAGCAAGCGGAGATATACCTCCTCCGGGGGTGAATCAACCGCACCCAGATAAGCCGAGCAGGCATCTCTTTTGCAATGCCGGCTTCTCCTCAGCGGAGAAGCCGGCTCTGCTTTTTACTAGTGAAGGGTGGTGGTTGCAGGACGGGTTGAGACCCAGTCCGGCGCGACTCCGGCGCCGATGCGGGTAATCAGCGCGGTGGGATCATGCTGGAGGATCTTGTCGACGTCCAGCACTGCCACAGAATCTTCTTCACGCAGGGGGAAGTAGATCAATTTGCCGTCGGGGGTTACTTCACCGGAGGATTCGATCAGCGCGGTGGCCCCGGGCACGGCAAAATTGGCCAGCTCGGTAAAGTCGCTCGCAGCTGGGTTGAAGTTGAAAATGTTTACTACGTTATCGGACATATCCATGCTGAAAAGATGCCCACCCACGATCCTGGGCGAAGCCAGGAATACAGCAGTAGCGCCCGCTGGCACAGTGCCATGAACCGTGGCGACCAGAGCAGGCACCGCGGGATTGGAGCCGATATCGAAGATGCGGAAGGAGCCATCGTCCCCAAGGAGGACGATGAACTTGCCGTCCGAGCTCACTTCCATGGTGGGCTGGAACGTCGAAGCGCCGAGTGTGGTCATAGGGATGCTTGTCAGCGCGTGAGTGGCAACATCGAGAATGACAAGATTCCCTCCGTCCAGATTGTCCAGTTCATCGATGAAAGCAAACCGGCCGTCAGGAGTCATGGCCAGCGAGCCGTTACCATTCGAAGCTGTTGTGATGTTGGTGGGAATGTCATCCACAACTGTGTTGAAGGTGGGAGATGCCGGGTCGGCATCAATGGCATAGAGGTCGACGGTTACGGCGCGCCCGATGCGACGCGTGGCCACGACGTAAGCGGCCGGCTTCCCGGTGCTCAAACGAGGCGCAAATACAAGGCCCTTCTGCTGCCCCGGCAAGCTTACTGCATTGCCATTGATGACAATGTGGGCTTCCACGGTGTTGGTCACAAAGTTGAAGACAGTAACCGCGGCAGGCTGAAACAAGTCAGTGATGTAGATCCTGGAGCCATCAGGAGAGATTGCGGCTGCTGTGGACCTGGGCCCGGCCGGGAAAAGAGAAGCCAGTCCGCGGTCATTTGCGGGATCTGCGACGGAAAGAGTGGAAGAACCAAAATTCACAATGGCGGCCTGGTTCGGCGGTTTGAATTGAGCCGGCGTGGTGATGGTTAGCGCATTGGAAAGAATGCCGCTTTCAAGTGAGCGATTGGTCACGATGATGGCGGCAGCTTGCGACGGCGCATTTTCTGGCACGGCGGCAGTCAGCACAGAAGATGAAACAAACTGGGCTGCAATCGGGTCCAGAGTACCAATGCGCACCATGGCGCCGGGAGCGAACCCGGAGCCGGAAATCCGAATGTTAGCGGACTTGTCATTCTTGATCTGGGTGCGATTCACGCCGGCAACAACAGGCGCGGTGGCCGAAGGTTGCGTCTGAGTAAAGGCCGCTGCTGTTGCCCGATTTTGCAGAGCAACCACCGACTGCTGAATGATGGCCGCCGCGGGATTGGAAATGGCCGCCGCGGTATCCATAATGACCAGGTTCGGGTTGCCGTTTGATCCCGAGATAAAGGCGCGTGATCCAGAGGGGTTGAGCGAGATCATGGTTTGCTGTCCGGCGGGCACGCCGGCAGGCAGCTGCACTTCAGCGAGGATGTCGCCGAAGGGGAGGTCAACCACATCGACCACCAGTCCGGGACGAGAGAAGTTGAAGTTCGCGACATAGGCTACTGTCTGGCCGGGGTTAAGGGGATTCGGTCCTGAAGTAACAGACACGGCAAAATCAAATGGCACAGTGGTAAACGTTGCGTTGGTCACTGTACTGATCACTACCAGTCCTCCAGAGCGGATTGCGGACAGAAGCTTGCCATCGGGAGAAATGGCGAGATTCTCAGCGCTTTGAAAGAAGAAGGAGTCAGCGGGACCGCTGAGCGGCGTGACGGCTGAAGTGCCCAGATCAACAGCGACAACGTCAGAGCTGGTATTGAGAAATAACTTATTGCCGAAGACCACTGGGTTATTGAAGAACAAGTCAAAGCTGTTGGGATCATCTCCCGCCAGACCGTTCAGTGAAATAGTGCGCGTGAAACTGAGGCTGGCCGCATCAATCAGGGTGATGGATTCATCATCAAGGTCTGTTCCGATGATCGTCTTGCCGTCAGCGGTAATAGCCAGTTGATCTACCCGCACCGGACGAATGCGTTTTATTTCGGCTTGAATGGCCATGTCAATGACGGAAACGTACTGTCCATTCAGGTTGGCTACATACGCGAGCCGGCCATCGGGGGAAAAGACAACTGAGTTCGGCGTGGGGCCGGTCTGGATGGCGGCAACTTGTGTGTTGTCAGACACATTGAAGATACGCGCCATGCCAGAAGTGCCATCCATCACAGCATAACGCTCAGCAGTCTGCGCCGAGGCTGGAAATACCGCCAACAGGCAGATGGCTGCAATGAAAAAGGCAGGGATACGGGACTTCAGCATAATTTAATTTCTCCTTATTTTTCAGGACCATTTGCTGCTGGTTTTAAGGGAAGCAGGGCGATACACCATACAAAGCTAAGTGTCTGAAATCGGGGAAACGTTGCAAGAAGCCAGAAAATATATTGCGGTGACATCGAGAGTTGAAGAGAACACTGGGAGCCCGCTAATGCGCTCACGGCCTGGAAGTTTTCAGCAAAAGAAGAACCGTAACGCAATTCCGATCTCCTGCACTAGTCAATCAAGCGCCGGCAACGAGCCGGTGCGTGCGAAGGAGATAGCCATGGTCAAAGTCTGCATCCCATTCCGGCTTGCCGTTCACATTGGAGTTGTATTGGCCATTCTCAGTTCTACGACAGTCGGGTTTGCCCAGTGTGTTGGAATCCATGAAGAGGGCCGCTGGCGCAATCTCGACCCCAAAGGTGACCCGAGCTACATCGACGTGAAGACGGTGGGCGGGTGCGGAGACGTCTCTTACAACGGTCAACCGGCAGGCTCGGCGATGCACTATACGATGCGGGTATGGGTCAAACAATCCAGCGGCAAATTTTATGGGCGCCCTCCGGTCAAAGCAGCGTTTCGCGTGTCCAAGGGGCAAAAATGGCTGCGTGGCGACGTTCCAACCGGCGGCTACGTGGACCAAATGTGGGTGCGCGTGGAGCAGCGCGATGGTCATCCACAACTGCATGCTTTGATCAGGCACCAATCGCTGGACAGCAAACCGAGCTCGAACTCGGAGTACTGGTACAGCAAGTGATCGCCATTGCTCCGATGAGATGTGTATGAGCGTAACGGAAGGGCGCGGACCTATTCGACTCCTTCGCTGCGCACGTTCAGGGCAGGGTGCAGGCCGTGCCCTTCCATGATGGGCCCCATCTGCTGCCAGGGCTTGCCCTGGTATAGACGACAGCATTGGTCTCAAGTTTCGTCGACAACGCTCTCGTTCGAGAGAGTGGCACATTCCCTTAGCGCAGTTTGAAGCCGACCGACTTGGGTTCAGCAAACGAACGAGAGGAATCTGAAAATGGCCCAACAAGCAACCCGCAAACAAGTTGACCCCAAAGCGGCGCTGAAGATCAGCGTGAAACCGTTGGGGCCGCAGCAAGCAGTGATTGATTCTCTTTCACGCGCGGTTGAAGCGAATCCAGCCATCCAGCGCTATCTGCGCGATACGCGGCACAGACTTTTATCATTTGACCTGCTCGAGCCAAGTCTCGAGGTGAAGGGCAAGAAGTTACCTCCTCCTCCGGACCGGTTCTGTGCGACTTTCTACGATTACACCAACCACCGCGTGATCCGAGGATCAGGGAAGATCGCCACACCGAAAAAGCTGGAAGTGGCTGAGTTCAGCGATCAGCCCGTACCCACGGCAGATGAATTCAGAGAAGCGGTGGAAGTTTTGCGAGAGCACTCTGACTTTGCCGAGCATTTTCGCGCGAAGAGAATTGTGGCTTACCAGGCGATGCCACCGCTGGTGCCGATTGAACTTCCTGATGGGCGAACGCAACGAACGATCGCGGTGGGGCTGCGTCCAGCCAGTCCCCTTCATGAGGCGACGCATGAGATTGTTGGAGTGAACTTAAGCAATCAACAGGTGGTTCGCTTCCCCAACCGCGCACCCGGTTCTTCGTTTGCGGGCGGCTCCTTATGTGGGCCGATCGCTGCCGGAGGGGCGACCACGTCTGGCTTTGTTGCAGGCCAGGCGTGGATCACGGTGACGCAAGGGAATACGGTGTTGTGGAAGTTTCTGGCAGTCAGGCCAGCGGCAACCAGAGGCGCAGGTCTTTCAACGAATGGCACGGGAATCGAACTGCGGTTCGTGGATTATCGCGGGAAGCGCGTGCTGTATAGAGCGCATGTGCCTATCCTGAATGTGAAATATGACAACAACGCGTGCGGGCCGTATCGCGACTGGCAGAACCAGGAGGGAGTGCTGCAGGCCAACGGCACCGACCCGGTTCCGGGATTCCGTCTTTGCACCTCACCGGCGACAACGATTCTGGATACCGGATCGGACGGCGGCAATTTCCTGGGAGTCGCCATCTACGTGCAAGGGCAGGAGGTGGTGCTGGTGAGCCAAATGCACGCAGGCTGGTATCGATACGTGAGTGAGTGGAGGCTCGCAAGCGACGGCACGATTCGACCCCGTTTCGGCTTCAGCGCGATTTCCAGCTCATGCGTATGCAACGTTCACCATCATCACGCGTACTGGCGCTTTGATTTCGATATCGGGACGGCAGGAAACAACCAGGTCCGCGAGTTTAATGATCCTTGTCTTCCCGGCTTCTGCCCCTCCAACTGGCACGACAAAACTTTTGAAATCATGCGGCCACGCGATCCGGCAAGAAAACGTAAATGGAAAGTTGAAAACCTGTCTACGCATGACGCTTACGAGATTATTCCCGGGCCGCACGATGGCGTAGCCACGGCAAGCCCCGATTGGCCGTTCGGAGAGGGCGACGTCTGGATACTGCGATATCACGGGAATGAGATTGATGACGGAGTGGTTGCAACAGGACCACCGTACGAAGCCGGAATTGGTCCGTGGGTTAACGGCGAGTCAATCAAGGGTCAGGATGTGGTGATCTGGTACGGGGCGCATTTTACCCACGATGTTCAAGGAGAACCGCCGGGCGTCCACGGCCATAAAGTAGGGCCAGACTTGAAGCTTGTGAAGTGGTGAATGAGTTAGTCGAGGTTGAAGAGCAAACGGGTCCCATCCTTTGCGAGCAGGCAGAAGCTTCGCCCGATGAACGCGGACTTGGCTTCAGTCGCAAAGGATGGGCCGCTGTGCGTGACTGACGGGATGCACTGAATGCAGGATTTCCGGCGGGCTTGACTTAATCAGCGAGCAAACCGCAGGCATCGCAAGAGTGGAGTTGGTGCAAACTCCCACGGGCTTTCCAGCGGTTTTTTCGTTGAATGGGGGCTCGCTCTGGTGCATGATTACGCGGCTATGCAAACTCTCAATGTTGGCGCAGGGCGCACAGACCAGGAATACCGGGCCGCGGAGGAATCGCGCCGTGAAGAGCTCCGCAGCGAAGTCCAGACCTCGGCGTTTTACTTTTTCGTCGCGGCCATTATGGCTGGTCTGGGCAGCGGGGTGCTGATCATCAGGCTGCCCCTCGTTGTTAATATCGGCGCCATTGATCTGTTATTCATCTACGGACGTGACCTGCTCCACGGCAACATTCTCCTCTTTCGCATGGCCGGGACGGCATGGATAGTTCTGGTCCTCCTTCTCGCGCTAGCCGCCAGGAACAATCACCGCTGGGCATTTTGGGCCGGCATCATTCTTTATGGAGCAGATTTGATTTGCACGATAGTGCTGCTGAACGCCTTTACTATTCTGGCGCTGGGGGTTCATGGCTTCTTCATAATGCAGTGGTTCAAAGGACAGAAAGCCCTCGGCGAGCTGAGTGAATCGGCGGCCAGAATGGCAACAGCGGCTTCTCGCTAGACCTGCGTAAGAGAGTCCGGGAAGAACTAACTATGCTATGGGCCGAGTTCCGACTAAAGTATGAATCCTCGGCCCTTGCTGCTTTCGCCTTATCGCTCTCTCATTCACATTCACCCTTCTTTCGGAAGTGGAGCTTGATTTCGATATCGCCTTCCACCTCGCACTCATCCCATGGAATGTTCATGCACCACAGATCGCGCGGCCTTACCTCACAGGGTTCGTGTTTAGGATGATGGTGCGGGGGCTTGTCGCCTCCGGTTGGTGAAGGCAGGATTTTGCTAGGATCGCCACCCAGGCCCACGATCTTTTTAGCAATCCCGTCCAGCCAGCGGACAAAGATGGAGTGCCAGCGATTCGCCGGGGGAATCGACTGGTGAATGTAACTAAGGATGGAAAAGTTCCGCGAAGCCTTCGGCAATATTTCAGGATCAGGCTGTACCGGAATATTGAATTGGAAGGCGCCCAGCATCTTGCGTGCACGCCGCGCGACCGCCACGCCTGAA
>DASUBD010000544.1:0-27313 GCA_035763445.1 Candidatus Angelobacter sp. | reverse complement strand
TCTCAGCTCTCTGAGCATCCCCGTTGTGGTCTGGATCGTCTTGCACACACCGGTCTCACTCCAGGTGACACTCGCGAACTTCGGCAAGCTGACCATCATCTATCTGGCGACAGCCGTGCCTTTCTTCTTCACCGGGCTGCTGTTCTCAGTCCTGTTTGCCCGCTCCACCGGCGCTATTTCAATCCTCTATGGCGCTGATCTCGCTGGCGGCGCAACGGCATGCCTGGCGGTGGTTCCTCTACTCAATACGATCGGGGCGCCGGACGCTCTTCTCTTCTGCTCCGTGGTGATGGCCATGGCTGGTGCTTTCTGGGCAGGCGACAGAAAAATAGGCCGAACAGCGCGTGCCCTGGTAGTCATGTCCTCCATTTTCTTCCTCTGGGTCCATCACGGGCACAGGATGGATGTGGTTTACGCCAAGGGTATGCTGCGCGATCCCAAGTGGGTTGAATTTGCCAAGTGGAACGCCATCTCGCGCATTGAGGTCAACAACCAGAACGGCTCGCGTTATGTGGTGATTGATGCGGACGCCACCACAGCCATCATGAATGTAGATCCCGACAGGTGGGACCAGGACCGGCCTTCCAGTCCCGCTCCGACGCATACTGGAATTCCGGGACAGGGAAGCTTCAACTGGAAGAAAAGCTTGATGGCCGCCGCGCCGTCGCTGGCAAATGTGCTGAGGCCGCAGGGCGACTTTGCCATCATAGGTCCTGGTGGCGGAGTGGACGTGATGCGAGCTGTCGCCAACGGCAGTCCCAGCGTCACGGGCATTGAGATCAATCCCATCATTGTGAATGACGTGATGCGCGGAGCTTACGCCGACTACTCGTATCACCTCTATGATCTTCCGCAGGTCCATATCCACGTGCAGGACGGTCGTTCTTATATTCGCAGCTCGCGCGACCGTTATGACGTAGTGCAGATGACTCTCGTGGACACCTGGGCTTCCACGGCCGCCGGCGCATTCGCCCTGAGCGAGAACAATCTCTATACTCTTGAAGCCTTCCGCGAGTACTTTGACCATCTCAAGCCCGATGGCATGATTGCCATTACCCGTTGGGAGTTTAAGCGCCCGCGTGAGGCGTTGCGAGTAGTGTCGCAGGGAATTGAAGCGCTGCATCAGTTGGGCGTCTCCGATCCGCGCGGCAATTTTGTGATTATCGCCGACGGCGGCCTTGATGAAGATGGCCGACCTGTTCTTGTGCTGGCCAAGAAGTCCGCATTTACTCCGCAGGAGTACGCAGCTATTGCAGCTCATGTTGCTGCGAATCCGAACCTTGTCTGGCTCAATCCTGATCCTCAGCACACAGGGTTGCAGGCTCTGCCGCAAGCTGCGCAGGAATTTCAAAAGCTGATTGCATCCAATGATCCCGTTGCTTTTGCCCGCGACTACGCCTACAACGTGGGCCCGGTGGATGACAACGCGCCTTTCTTCTTCTTCACCCTGAAGACCGGCTACGTGCTCAGGAACATAGCCGCGGGAACCGGCAAGGGCATGGATTGGCGGATTAATCTTGGCGTGGTCGTTCTGGGCATGCTGTTGATCATTTCTCTGGTCGCCGTGCTTGCCTTCCTGATCCTGCCGCTTCTCCTTCACGGCCGCGAACCCGGAGCCTCCCGGCCGACCTTGCCCAGCCTGGTGTATTTCATTGCTCTCGGCTTCGGCTACATTTTGGTGGAAATCTCGCTGATCCAGAGATTCGTGTTGTTCCTGGGGCATCCTACCTACGCCTTAACAGTCGTTGTATTTCTGCTGCTGCTTTCAAGCGGCGCAGGCAGCGTTGCCGCTCGACGTTTCATCTCCGGCCACAAGCGCCTGATGCCGCTACTTGCACTGATCACCGCCATGATCGGCCTTTATCTCGTGCTGGTACCCTGGCTGCTCGCGACCACTGTTGGATATCCATTCTTCTTGAAGCTTCTGCTCAGCGGCCTGATCCTGGTTCCGCTCGGCTTCTTCATGGGGATGCCTTTTCCCACCGGCTTGCGGCTGGTTGATACCGTGGAGTGGGCCTGGGCGCTGAATGCTGCTGCCAGCGTCCTTGGTTCCGTCATGGCCATGGTCATCGCCATCCACTTCGGGCTCACCGTGACCCTGGCCTGCGCGGCCGCTGCTTATCTGCTGGCCGCCGCGTGCTCCCGCACCTGGAAGTTCGCCTAAAGTGTGCGCCAGACTCTTTCTGTGCGCCCACTTGATCTTGCCGTCTAGTTCACAATGCGTAGAATGGCTGGCCAGAACTTGACGCCCAGGAGGTACAAAGAAACCAAAACGGATAGGATCACGGCAATACGGGTTGAAGGCTCTTGGTTGGCGCCACCTGCGGTTTTTGCATTATCCGTAAGATCTGGATCCAGGTATATGATCTCAGCCCAAATCTCTTCGTCAGAAATCCTGCCACTCGGGTTCATCGCGTTCACCCACCCATGTCCCCAAACAATAAAGGTCAAGGCTCATGCCATCTGTGATCAGGATCACGAGGGTGTCAAGATTGATGGATCGCCAGTTTCGAGCACGCCTCGGATGGATGGGGTCCCGCGCCCATGGTTCCCGCTCATCTTTCTTCTTCTCTTTTTCTTTTTTTGCGTCGCAATTAACATTTTTTTTGTCACAATAGGCAGCAGCCATTCTGGAAGCTCACTTCAACCGCCGATGACGCCTATTCTCGAGGTGCGGAACCTCATCAAGGACTTCCCCGGCCACCGTGCCGTTGCGGGCATATCATTTTCCATCCCGCAGGGGAGCTTCTTCTCTCTTCTGGGACCTTCCGGCTGCGGAAAGACAACTACCTTGCGGATGATCGCCGGATTTGAACAGCCCACGTCAGGCGACGTGCTGCTCAAAGGCGAGAACGTCAACCATCGCAAACCCTACGAGCGGAATGTAAGCACGGTCTTCCAGAATTACGCCCTTTTCCCTCATCTCTCGGCTCGAGGCAATATCGAGTTCGGGCTCAAGCGCCAGAAAGCAAACAACGCCGAAAAGCAGGTTCAGGAAATCCTGAAGTTGGTTGGCCTTGCCGGCAAGGAGGACCGGCGTCCGGCGCAGCTTTCCGGCGGCGAGCGTCAGCGAGTGGCTCTGGCGCGTTCACTGGTGCTGCAACCGGATGTGCTCCTGCTTGACGAGCCCCTGGCTGCACTCGATCCGAAGTTGCGAAAGCAGATGCGCGTAGAGCTCAAGGCTATGCAGAGACGCGTGGGTATTACTTTTCTCCTGGTCACGCATGATCAGGAAGAAGCGCTCTCCATGTCTGACTATGTTGCGGTGATGAATGAGGGCAACATTGAACAGCTTGCTCCTCCGGAAGAGGTCTATCTTCGTCCGCGCACGCGCTTCGTCGCCGGTTTTCTCGGAGCGGTGAACTGGATCGGCGAAGTCGGAATCCGGCCTGAGTCTACGCGCATTGCAACCGCGCTGGATGCCAGCGCGGCGCGTTCCTGTTCCGCCACCGTCACAGACTCCGTCTTTCTCGGTGACCGTGTGCAGGTACTGGTGCGGCTTGCCAGCGGCGAACAAGCTATCGCTCAGGTAGCGCGAAGCTCCGCCGTATTCCATCCCGGGCAAGCGGTTCAGCTTTGCTGGAATCCCTCTGATGAGATGACCTTCTCATGAAGCTGCGCTCCTGGTTTCTGCTTCCCGGCTGGCTGTGGATGGCCGTCCTTTTTACCGCGCCCTTCGCCATTGTGCTGGCGTACAGCTTCCTGACGCGCGGCGTTTACGGCGGAGTGGAACATCCGTGGACCGTTGAAAGCTACCGGCGTCTTGCTGATCCGCTTTATGTTGAAGTATTGTTCCGTTCGTTTGTGATGGCGGTGGTGGCGACTGTGCTCTGCCTGCTGTTTGCCTTTCCTGCTGCGCTCTTCATCTCGCGCGCTTCAAAGCACAAAAATCTCTATCTTCAGCTTGTGATGCTGCCCTTCTGGACCAGCTTTCTGGTGCGCACTTACGCCTGGATGTTCTTGCTGCGCGACACCGGCTTGATCAACACCGCGCTGCAGGCCATGCACCTCATTCAGGCTCCGCTGCCGTTGCTCTACAACGACGGCGCAGTGCTGCTCGGGCTGGTATACGGATATCTGCCATTCATGGTGCTGCCCATCTATGCCACTCTTGAACGGCTCGATCCCTCACTGCCTGAAGCTGCCGCTGATCTGGGCGCGCGGCCGCTGACCACTGTTTTGCGCGTAATCGTGCCGCTCTCGCGGCCGGGAATTGTTGCCGGTTCCGTTCTCGTCTTCATCCCTTGCCTGGGCGCTTATCTCACGCCTGACCTGCTTGGCGGCGGACGCACCGTGCTGGTGGGCAACCTGGTACAGAATCAGTTCACCAGCGCCCGCGACTGGCCGTTTGGCTCAGCGGTTTCCATGATGCTCATGTTCCTGGTCACACTGCTGCTCTGGGGATTCCTTCGGCGGGAAAGCGAGCAACTGGCATGAGACGCTGGCTTGGTGTCTACGCTGTGGCGTTCTTTGCCTTCCTGCATCTGCCTCTGCTCACGCTGGCCATCTTCAGCTTCAACTCTTCACGCTTCACCGTATGGCAGCATTTTTCGCTCGGCTGGTATCGCGCCATCTTGAGCGATACGCAGCTTCTGGAAGGCACCTGGAACAGCATTGTCATCGCGCTCCTGGCAACCGCCATTTCCACCGTCCTGGGCACGCTTTGCGCTTATGGGCTGTGGAAGCGCAACTCGCGCCTGCTCACCGGGACGTTGTATCTCTCGCTGGTGACGCCTGAAATTGTGACCGGCGTTTCTCTGCTGGCGCTTTTCCAGTGGACCTTCCGCTGGTTCCACTGGCATCTGGGCCTTTACACGGTGGTGCTGGCCCACATTGCCTTCTCACTGGCCTATGTGGTGATCGTGGTTTCTGCGCGTCTGCGGACGATTGCCCCGAGCCTGGAAGAAGCCGCCATGGACCTGGGCGCCACGGAATTTCAGGCGTTCATTTACGTGATGCTGCCGGCGCTCGCGCCCGGGATTATCGCGGCCGCGCTGCTGGCGCTAACTGTCTCTTTTGACGACTACGTCATCACCAGCATGGTGGCCGGTGTGGACTCGCAAACCCTGCCCATGGTGATTTATGCCATGGCGCGTCGCGGCGCCAGCCCGGTGATCAACGCAATCTCCGCGCTGGTGACGGTGGTGTTTGGCGCTGTGATCCTGATTTTTGAAAGGCTGCGTGCAGCATGAACCGGCGCACGTTCCTTCTGGGCAGCGCAATGGCAACTCTCGCCGGATGCATGCGCGACAAGCGCCCGCGGCTCAACGTGTATAACTGGTCAGCCTACGTCGCCCCGGACACCATTTCCAACTTTGAAGATGAATTTGGCGTGCGCGTCCGCTACGCCACCTATGAAAGCAATGAGGAAATGCTGGCCAAGGTCTTCTCCGGCAACTCCGGGTGGGACGTCGTTTTTCCCACCTATAACCGCGTTGAGCCCATGCGTGAGTACGGCCTGCTGCAGCCCTTGCAACGTGAATGGCTTCCCGGCCTCAGCAACCTTGATGCCCGCTTTCGCGCGCCGCAATGGGACCCTAAGCTTGAGTGGTCCATGCCTTACATGTGGTTTGCCACGGGCATTGTTTACAACCGGCAGGTCCAGCCCTCGCTTCAGTCGTGGGCTGATCTTTGGGATGTTCGGCTGAAAAACCGCCTGACCATGCTGGATGATCCTGAAGACATGCTGGGTGCGTGCCTCAAGAAACTTCACCTGCCATTCAGCAGCCCCGATCCCGCTGAGCTACACCGCGCCGAGCAGGAAGCAATCGCGCAGAAGCCGTTGCTGCGCGCTTATCTGAACGCGGAAGTTCGCGATCAGTTGGTCTCCGGGGACGTGCTGGCGGCGCAGCTCTGGTCCACCACCGCCCAGCAGGCCATTGATGCCGCTCCGCATCTCTCATTTGTTTATCCGGCGGAAGGTTTCCCGTTTTACTGCGATTGCGCGGTGATCCTGCGGGAGAGTACCCGCACCCGGCTGGCGCAACAGTTCCTCGACTACCTGCTGCGTCCGAAAGTATCAGCCGCCATTGCTGACTACACCCGGACGGCCACAGCCAACGGCGCAGCCCACGATCTGTTGCCACCCTCCACACGGAATAACCCCAACCTCTACCCGCCGGATGACATTTTTCATCGCGGCGAATGGCCGCGCACCCTGCCTCCGGCAGCGCAGAAGCTGCGCGACCGCATCTGGACTGAGATCAAGTCTGCATAGGCCTTTCAGGAATGCGCCACATCGGCAAAGAGTGAGTGAAATGTTACGTTGGTTTTTTTAGCCGCAATTGACCCTGATTTTTCAGCACGATATAATCCTGTTTAGCCTCTCGGGCGGGAGTAACTCAGTGGTAGAGTGCGACCTTGCCAAGGTCGAAGTCGCGGGTTCAAATCCCGTCTCCCGCTCCATGGATTTCTAAGGGCTCCTTTCATCCGCCCTCGCGTGCTGCGGGGGTTCATTCTGAGGAATGCCTGTAATACGGGGCGCGGTACCCAAGTGGTAAGGGAGAGGTCTGCAAAACCTTTATGCGTCGGTTCGATTCCGACCCGCGCCTCCAAAGTTTTCAGCGGTTTACAACAAGGATCGAATCGCGCACTGTGAGACTGTGCCGGGAAGTGTAGCGGCGCGGCTCACCGTCGAAATAGGACCTCGTTTTGCTTCGCGGCAGAGAACTGTAACGATTCAAATTGAGTCTCGTTCTTGCTTCTCGACAAGATTTTCCAGCCCATGAATCGCCTCTCGCTCACTCTCCCAGCCTCATTCCGGAACTTGTTGGCTTGCAACACAAGGTCTCCCCTTTCGTCCCGCCGTCCATGCATGCCAGATTCTTAACGCGCGTAAGAATGTCGTATTTGTAACCGCAGAGGAGCTTGGCTCAGCACGTGATTCAATTGATCATCGCGGCATGATGGGTATGAAGTCATTGCAATTCCCGGCAATGTCAGGCCCGCTCTCGTTGGCTTGAAGGACCTACACTGTAACCCAGTTCGTGACCTTTCGGTTTTTCAAACGGAATGGAATAACAGCTTTGAATTTAAGTTCGTATCAAGAGAAGAACTCACACCTGCAGAGCTAAAAATCTTTGACCATTGGCGGGAGATTGTGAATTTGGTGGGCGGTTTACCTGCGCAGGTTCGAGATGTGAAGATCTGCGGAGCTTGATACTGGGCGAGACCGTCTGGGTCTCGAATAAGTGAGATGGCTGATCATTACTGCAAATCTCTTTTCCGATCACTTCGGCTCGTCACACTCGATGGTGACGGCCATCACAGTCGGAGCGCGCGTAAATCGGATAAATATTATCCGAGTTAGTTCTGCCGTGTTGAACAAGACAGTTCTGCTGGCAATCCGGGCTTTGCTCGTAGTGATCAATGCGCCTCCAGGGACGATCATACCTCCGCGCATCATAGCCACGGCTATTGGCGAGTCGCCTGCCTATATGGCCAAGGTGCTTCGTTTGTTGGTCAGAGCCCGGGTTCTTCGAGCCGAGCGCGGCGTGAAAGGCGGCGTCTTCTGTATCCGCCACAGTAGTGAAATCACCTTGCTGGAGATTGTTGAAGCGTGCCAGGGCGCAATTCATGGGAATTATTGCCGGCTTGAGGATTTGAAGTCGGCATGTGCCTTTCACAACGCAGCCGCTGAGTTGGAGCGAGCGATTGTTAAAGTGCTCTCGCGGTGGACATTGGCGGACATGGAAAAGGTACCAGGGCCAGCAGTTCACATGCGCGGCGGGATGGGCTGCATGATGGCGGGGTTTCCCATCGCTTTCGATCGGACCTCGCAAACACGGAGAAAACGCGGGAGACCATGAAGGAACTGCCCAAAATCCGCTCCAACGATCTCCGCCTCCATGGTGCTCCTCGTGAGATGACGGAGCAAGACCTGTTAAAGAGTGACAGACCTCATACCTTCCGGATAAGGGGCCGGAATATACATCGTATTGCGCCATTTGCCGAGGACAAAGGAAAACGCCGATGGCAACGAATATGCAGCAGAAGCACGAAGAGCCAAAATTCAAAGTCAAGGCACCGGATGCTGAGTTCTTCAAACAGCTGATTCCATGCCAGGCCGCATGCCCCGTACACACGGACGCCGGCCGCTACGTTCAATTGATTGCACAAGGGCAGCATGAGCAAGCGTATCTGACGGCCTGCTCGCCCAATCCTTTTGCTTCTGTTTGTGGGCGAGTTTGTGCAGCGCCGTGCGAGGATTTTTGCCGGCGCGGAGTGGTTGATAAACCGGTCTCAATTCGAGCTCTGAAGGGCTTTGTCTGCGAACTCTATGGACCTGAATCCTCTGCGCCAGTTGCGAGACAAGCATTGGCAGCTGGGGAAACAGATCCGGGAAACAAAGTGAGCTGGCACCTTCCCATCCTGGCGGAAACCCGCAAGCAGGTTGGAAAAGAAAAGAAAGTCGCTGTCATCGGTGCGGGGCCGGCAGGCATGAGCTGTGCTCACGACCTCGCTGTGATGGGATACCGCCCGACAGTGTTCGAAGCCTCCGCGATCCCCGGAGGAATGATGGTCCTCGGCATTCCTGAGTTTCGCCTGAACCGTGATCTGCTCAACCGTGAAATTCAGACCGTGCTGGATCTTGGCGTCGAACTGAAACTGAACACTCCTCTCGGCCCCGAGTTCGGAATCAATGAACTGCGCCAGCAGGGTTTCGAAGCGGTATTTCTGGCTGTCGGCACTCAAGCAGGCAGGGAGATGAACATTGAGGGATCGAATCTGGATGGCATCGTCAAAGCGGTTGATTTTCTCTTGAATGTGAACCGCGGGTACAAAGTGACTCTGGGCCGCCGCGTTGTTGTCATTGGCGGGGGGTTTGTTGCTTTCGATGCAGCTCGCGCTGCACTCCGGAGTGACTCACCCGATTTTCCAGATCCCTCGGGTAACTTGCATACAGCCCTGGATTCTGCTCGTGCCGCCATTCGCGCCGGAGTCGAAGAGGTACGGATTGTCAGCCTGGAATCGTTTCAGGAGATGCCGGTGCTGCGTTCACAGCAGGGGCACGAAGAGTTTGAAGAGGCACAACACGAAGGAATTATCTTTCAGACACAGCGGGGCGCCCAGCGGTTTATTGGCAAAAATGGCCGTCTGAGCGCGATCGAGCTGATTGGCGTGACCCGCACATACGACGAGAAGGGCCGTTTCAACCCCTTGTATGACTCACAGGTGCAAGAGACAATCGAGGCCGATCTCGCCATACTCGCCATTGGTCAACGTACCGAACTCTCGTTTTTGAGACCCGAAAACGGGGTGGCCCTGACGGCGCAAGGAACTGTAAAAGTCGACCCAGCGACACTCGCTACAAGTTCACCCGGGATTTTCGCCGGTGGCGATGCGGCATTTGGACCGCGCAACCTGATTGAAGCCATCGCCAATGGTAAACGGGCAGCTCAATCCATTGATGACTATCTGCGGGACAAGGAAGTCGTTCGTACAACACAGATCTCATTCCGGAAGCTGACCACTCGCAGCTATCGCATGCCGGATGACTACGACAAGATCCCGCGTCAGGCGCCTTCCACACTGTCTCTCGATCGTCGCACTGGAGTTGCGCAGGTTGAGCTCGGCTATTCCGAAGTGGAAGCTCGGGAACAGGCTGAGCGCTGCCTCGCCTGTCACATACAGACCATTTACGACGCAGAGAAATGCATCTTGTGCGGACGATGTGTGGACGTATGTCCCAATCAGTGCCTGAAACTTGTACCCCTTGAGGAACTTGGACTGGAAAACGCTGCGCTCTCTGAGGTCGCAACTCATTACGGTTTTGCTCCAGAGAGAAACGGGTTGGCATCGGCCATGATCAAGGATGAAACAGATTGCATACGCTGTGGTCTATGTGCCATCCGCTGTCCTACCGATGCAATGACGATGGAGGTTCTGTTTTATGAAGATCATGAAGCAGTCGCAAGCGGTCGGGGCTGAACCTGCTCCAGCAGCCGGCAAGACGAAGGTATCAAGCCGTCGTGCGTTTCTCCGCAACCTTGGACTGGGCGCGCTGCTTGCCGGAATCGCAGGACAGCTCTACGCCTACCTCCGAGCGCTCATGCCGAATGTGTTGTATGAACCTCCGCGGTCATTCAAGGTTGGTCCTCCACAGAGCTACTCTAACGGGCTCACGTATCTGGAAGATCACCGCATGTTTATCGGGCGGGACCAAAAAGGTTTGTACGCAATCTCGGCCATCTGCACGCATCTGGGTTGTACCGTCAAAATGGTCAACCTCAACCAGCCACGGCAGGTTGCGATCGGAGGAAAACCTGTTGAGATCATGCAGGAGTTCCACTGTCCATGTCACGGTTCGAAGTATTACGGAGATGGCACCAACTACGCTGGCCCAGCGCCACATCCGCTGGATTGGTACAGGATTGAAGTTTCTCCTGAGGACGGCCAACTAATCGTGCATACCTCTGAAACGGTGCATCACGACTTTCGTTTGAACGCATAACAGACCAGGAGGGTATAAGAATAATGAAGCTAAAAGAACAGTGGCAGACCCTGACCTGGACCTGGAACCCGAAGACTGTGCGGGAATCCAGCGATTCGGTCGTACGAAATCTCTTCCTGCACTGGTTCCCCGCGAAGATTTCCCGGCCGAGCCTCAGCTTCGGTTATTCGTTCTGGCTGGGAACCATATCAGCGGTTCTCTTTTTCGTCCTGTCCGGCACCGGAGTTGTACTGATGTTCCTGTATGTCCCATCGGTGGAACGAGCCTACCCGTCGGTCAAAGACATAGAGTTCGTTGCATCGTATGGCAGCTTCATCCGCGGTGTTCATCGTATCTCAGCGCACCTGATGGTAATCGTTGTCTTTCTTCACATGATGCGCGCTTTTATAACCGGCGCTTATAAGAACAGCGCCGGGGCAAACCAGAACCGCCCCGTGAACTGGATCCTCGGTGTTTTTCTACTGCTGTTTACATTATTGCTCTCTTTTACCGGATACCTGCTTCCCTGGGACCAACTGGCCTATTGGGCAATCACTGTTGGAACCAATATCGCGAAGGCCGTGCCGCTGCTGGGTGAAAAGATCCAGTTCGCTCTCCTGGGGGGTAATCAAATTGATCAGAATACGCTGCTGCGTTTCTATGTCCTGCATTGCTTTGTTCTGCCTGCCGCCGTTCTGCTTCTGTTCTTATGGCACATGTGGCGTATCCGGAAAGACGGGGGGCTGGCCTGCGTAGACCGCCTATCACTCCAACAGAAAGTTTCCGGACCGGTTAAAGCCAAGACGTATTCTCTGCTGGGAATTACCTCCGGCCGCACGGCCCAGGTACAAACTTCTTACATCGATGAAGATGAGCATTTGGTGGAGTCTTCGCCGACCCTTACCCGGCGCTTGCTTCTGGTTGTGCTTGCAACCATCTTCGTAACCTCATTATTGGCTGTGCTGGTGCAGGCGCCTCTTGAGGAGGCAGCCAATCCGCTGGTCACCCCGAATCCTGCCAAAGCACCCTGGTATTTCTTGTGGCTTCAGGAACTCGTGGCGGATACCACAGTGCACTTGGGCGGCTTCACGGTCAGCGGAGCATTTGTGGGAGGCATATTGGTCCCTGGCTTCCTGGTTTTGCTTCTGGCAGCCTGGCCCTATCTGGACCGTAGCTCAGTCGCCGCCGCTGGAGTGTGGTTCTCCAGGGAACGCCGGCGACAAAACATGATCTTTCTGGCTCTGGTCTTCGTCATCCTGGTGCTGACCATCGTAGGGACATTTATGCGCGGACCATCCTGGAACTTGTACTGGCCCTGGCAATCCTGGCCAGAGCCTCCAAGGCGGTTCTGAGGAGGAGTCACGATCGTGAAAAAAAGAAACTGGGACGTTATCGGCATTTTTAGTTTCGGGGCAGGCATTATGGTTATCACTGCATTGGTTTTTGCAGGTTACCTGCAGCCGGAGTGGAAAGGCTACCAGCAGGAATTTCGTGACATGGTGCTGCAGCGATACGGCGCCGCCCGTGCCCAGCAGGTGCCGAACGGGCTGCAGCAGATCTGGGCCCGCGACCTGAGTCGTGTCGACCGGTGCACTACCTGCCACCAGGCGGTCGAGTGGAAAGGATTTGAGAACGCTCCTGAACCGTTCCGTACTCATCCTCGCGACATCCTGGAAAAACACCCAACCGAGGTTTATGGCTGCACCAGCTGTCACGGCGGACAGGGCTATGCCGTCGACATGGACTCTGCCCACGCAGTCGGTCTGAAGGACTGGGAACAACCCTTGCTGGGAAAGGATGTTAGCAAAACCTATTCTGTTCGGGACTGGCACGCAACGATGCAGCTGAATTGCAATCTTTGCCATCGCTATGATCGCCAAACGTCCGGCGCCGACTACATCAATGAAGCTAAAGCCCTGGTACAGCAAAAAGGATGCCGTGCGTGCCACAAAATCAACGGACGGGGAGGAGTCATCGGGCCTGATCTCACGTACGAAGGCGATAAGTCCACAGAGCAGTTCGATTACTCGCGCCTGGTGGGAGTTGAATCCATGTTTGGCTGGCATGTAGCGCACTTGAAAGAACCAAAGGCAATGTCGCCCACGACCGTGATGCCTACATTCGGCTTCAGCACCCAACAAGCTCAGTCTCTGGCCCTGTTGGTTATGAGCTGGAAGCGAAACCCGGTGCCTGAGCAATTCATCGCCGGCATCAAGCTTGGTGATTTTCCCAGCCCGGAGGAAAAGGCAAAAGAGGAGCAGATGCTCACCGGACAAGGCGCTTTCTTCGTGAAACACACATGCTTTGTCTGCCACGACGTCAGCACTCTGGGAATTGAATCGGCGACAAAGATCGGACCGGATCTGGCGAAAGCGGCAACGGATGCGCCTGCCCGGTTCGGCAGGCCGCTGGATGATTTTTTGATGAATCCGACAGGCACGATGTCCGTCGTGCTGTCGACGCAGATCCACTTGACCACGGACGAGCGCCGCGAAGCCATCGCGATATTGAAAATCGCGAACCAGAAGCTTGCTGAACAAGAGGCCCAGGCGGCCAAGCAGAAAAAGTGAAGTTGTTGATAGGGAGCATTTATATGAAACACATTTTACGAGCCGCATCTGCCCTGAGCTTAATGCTCACGCTGCTGTTCTTTTCGAGCTGCGCCCGCAGGCCCAAAATTCAGCGCGGCGATATCGAGCAGTCTGCCATCGCCACCTATGTTGCGCCCGGCGACATGGATGAATCTTACATCTTCTATTCCGGGGGACAATCGGGCAACGTGTACGTGGCAGGCATTCCTTCTCTGCGTCACATCGCCACCATTCCGGTCTTCACCCCATATCCTGGAACGGGCTACGGCTTTGACAGAGAAACCAAGACGATGCTGGGGCGGTTCACATGGGGCGATGTCCACCATCCTGCCTTGAGCGAGACCAATGGCGATTACGATGGGCGATGGTTGTTCGTCAATGACAACGCGAACAACCGTGTCGCCCGTATCGACCTGCGTGATTTCAAAACTAAAGAGATCTTCGGGCCGATCCCCAATGTCTCAGGAAATCACGGGTCTTCGTTTGTCACACCGAATACGGAATACGTGCTGTCTGCCTCGCGATTCTCCGTTCCGCTGCCGAAGGGCACCTACGCCCCGATTGAACAATATGCCAGCACCTATCACGGGGTCGTGAGTGGTCTTATGATCGATTCGCAGACCGGCCATATCGGTCTCGGCTGGCAGATCATGATGCCACCGTTTGATTTCGATCTCGGCGCCAGCGGCAAGCTGGACAGCAACGGGTGGGCATTCTGGACTTCCTACAACAGCGAGCGCGCCACCGGGAAGCTGGAGGTTACCTCCACTCAAAAGGACCGGGACTACATCGCTGCCGTCAATTGGAAAGCCGCAGAAGAGGCAGTGAAACAGGGTAAGTTCAAGACAATGGATGGGGCCAAGATCATTGACCCTCGGGACGTCCCTGGGCTGGTTTATCTCGTTCCGTGCTCCAAAAGCCCGCATGGAGTCGACGTAACTCCCGACGGGAAATACTTCATTGGCAGCGGCAAGCTGATTGGAGTTACCACTGTATTCAGTTTCGCCAAACTGCAAAAGGCCATTCAAGACAAGAACTTCGCCGGCAATGAGGACGGCATTCCCGTAGTGAACTACGATGCAGTCAAAGAGGCTGAGGTGAATGTGGGTCTCGGCCCGCTCCACACGCAGTTCGACGACAAGGGTTATGCGTACACCAGCCTGTTTGTGGAAAGTGCGATCGCCAAATGGAAGCTGGGTACATGGGAAGTGGTGGACAAGATTCCTGTTTCTTACAACATCGGGCACCTGGCAGTACCGGGCAGTGACACCGTCCATCCCCAGGGCAAATATGTGCTCGCATTGAACAAGCTCTCGCACGGCCGCCATCTCAATGTTGGGCCGTCACAACCGGAAAGCTCACAGCTGATCGACATCACGGGAGACAAGATGAAGCTCCTGGCGGATGCGTTCACCGAGCCGGAACCGCACTTCGCCCAAATCATCACAGCGAACCGTCTCAAGCCGATTGAAGTCTATCCCCAGGGTGAAAACAAGGATCCTAACGCGATCTGGGACGTCAAGGACGCCAAGGTGGAACGGAACGGGAGCAACGTCGTTGTACATATGACTGCCGTCCGCAGCAACTATGAACCCAACAAGTTTGAAGTCAACCAGGGCGACCACGTAACCATTTACCTCACCAACATCGAGCAGACCACGGACGAACTGCACGGGTTCGGGCTTGAAGAGTACAACATGCAGGTGGTCGTGGATCCCGGGGAGACGAAGACGATTGATTTTGTGGCAGACAAGCCTGGGGTGTTTGCCTACTACTGCACGAATTTCTGCTCTGCCCTTCATCAGGAGATGCAGGGGTATCTGCTGGTGAAACCGAAAGGTGGAACCAGTGCGAGCGCAGCAAAATCTGGCCCTTCACACCCGCAGCTGGTCAAACTGCGGTCTCATGAAAATGGACAAGGAGGGGACCATGCCGCAACCCGTTAACATTTCCGCTCCTGCCACATCGGCGCCGCAACGGGAAAGCTTTCTGCTGAAGGAGGCAAAATTCTTTGATCGCCCGCTCGGATTAGCCAGCAGAATTACGATTTTTCTGGCTGCGCTGCTGCTGCTGCCTGTCTTTTTCTATCCCCTTTATTCAATGACGCTGTATTCAAATCAGTTTCCTGACGGCCTTAAACTGGACATCTATGCCGGTACTCTCCGCGGAGGCCAGAGCGCGGTGCGTGATGATTTGCGAGAGATCAATTCCCTCAACCACTACATCGGCATGCACCCGTTACAGGAGGCTGACTTCACCGAATTTCAGTGGATTCCGCTCATGCTGGGTTTTTTCATCATCCTGAGCCTGCGGTCGGTTGTGATCGGGAAAATGTCCGGCCTGGTGGACACGCTGGTTCTGTTTGCGTGGTTTGGATTATTTGCTTTCTGGCATTTCTACAGCCGGCTTTACATGTATGGCCATAATCTGGACCCGACAGCAGCGATCAAGATAAAACCATTCACGCCGCCATTGTTCGGGTCCCAACAAATGGGCAACTTCACCGTCTATAACTATCCCGCAGTGGGAACGTACCTGATGCTGGGATTTGCTGTCTTGCTGGCACTCGGAATCCTGCTTTCAGCAGGCCGGAAGCAGAAGCTGGAAGCCGTATAGGCAACGCAGCTTACAGTCTTCAGGCACGGTGGATGAGCAGAGGAATGCAACCCGGAGAAATGAGCAGGCGTGGGCAACACCTAGGCGGCGTTCTCGTCCTGTACCTGGCGATTTCGACTCCTCTTTTCGCTGGCCCTCTAACCGTATCCTCCGATGGCCCTATCACTTCGATCGCAAAGGCTATTGCAATGGCGAAACCCGGAGCCGTCATTGAAGTTCATGGGGGGATCTATCGAGAGAATGTGCTTCTTGATCGCTCGATACAACTGGTCGGCATCGGACGGCCTGTAATCCAAGGCACTGGACAGGCGAGCGTGGTAACGATCACAGCGGACCGCTGTGTTGTGCGAGGATTTGTGATCGAACACAGCGGAGGAATGCTGGTGAATGAGGATTCCGGGATTCTTGTTAAGTCCAGCGATAACCGGATTGAAAACAACGAACTGCGGGATGTGCTCTTTGGCATCTATCTGCTGCACGCGGACCGGAATGAAATTGTGGGAAACACCATCGTCGGAAGATCTTATCTCGACATAGGAGATCGTGGCAGTGGAATTCATATCTGGAATTCCAGCTACATCATGCTCGAGCGAAATCTCATTTCCGAAGCGCGTGACGGAGTCTACCTGCAGAACGCCTATCACAGCCAGGTTCGTGAAAATCGGGTCCACCACCTCCGGTACGGGCTTCACTATATGTTTTCAGATGATAACGACCTTGAGGGCAACGAATTTTCCGATGACGTGGCGGGCGCCGCCATTATGTACTCGAAACGCATTCGCCTCAGACGCAACGCTTTTCTACATAATCGTGGCTTTGCCTCGTATGGAGTTCTCTTTCAGTCCGATCAAAATTGCCGGATAGAAGACAACATCATTGCTGATAATGCGGTAGGAATCTTCATGGAGGCGTTGCTGGACAGTGAAGTAACGGGAAACCTGGTCGCCGGGAACGATGTTGCTTTCAAAGTATTTTCCAGTGCTACTGGAAACCGATTCGAGAAGAACAACATTGTTGAGAATCTCAGCCCGCTGGAACTCGTGGGCAGGCAGACCGAGAATGCCTGGAACGGGCCCGTCTCAGGAAATTATTGGAGTGACTACGAAGGTTTCGACCTCGACGGCGATGGAGTCGGAGATTTGCCTTATCGAATCCAGAACATTTTTGAACACATGGAAGCCGAGATGCCATTGTTGCGGCTTTATCTGTTTAGTCCTGCCGCTCAATCTCTGGCTATGGCAGAGCGCGGCTTCCCCCTTTTTCAGGAACAACACGAGGCTGACAAACACCCGTTGATGAAGCCCGTTGCCATCGCATCGATGCGGTCCCACGTCCGCGTACGCCCAGCAATCAGTCTCTTATCGATCATTGTTCCTACTCTGTTGCTGGTTTTCGCGACGACGGTTTTCCGAATGGGAACACGGCCATGATTAGGATCCAGAGATTGACAAAGTATTTCGGAAACTTCCTTGCACTGGACAACGTGTCCTTTGAAGCGCAACCGGGAGAGATTCTGGCCCTGATTGGGCCGAACGGCAGCGGCAAATCCACGATCATGAGATGCATCGCCGGATTGATGACTCCCACTCGCGGCGAAGTCATCGTGAATGGATTGCCTGCGGCAGGCAAGACCAGAGAGTGGCTCAGCTATCTGCCACAGAAGGTAAGCTTTCCTGAGAGTCTTACCGGCCAGGAGCTGGTCAGCTTTTATGCTCGCCTGCGCAAGTTGCCTCCCGGCATGACCGAGCGCGCCATGGAAATATCACGACTCAATGGGTTCGCCCAGCGTCCAGTGCACGAGTATTCAGCAGGCATGCTTCAACGGCTCGGAATTGCCATCGCCGTCATGCCAGATGCCCCCATAGTCGTGATGGACGAACCGACAGCTGGACTGGATGCGGACGGGGTGTGCCGCCTTCGCGATCTCTTGTCCCAGATGCGTGCCCGCCGGCAGACGGTCGTCGTTTCCTCTCACGCGTTAGCTGAAGTGGAGGCCTTGGCCGACCGCATCGCAATCCTCGTCAAAGGTCGCCTCATTGCCTGTGAGCCTCTGCATCAGCTCCGCGGATGGCTTGCAAAGCGCGCCGCCATGCGAGTGCGGCTGCGCGAACCAAAACGCGAGGCCTGTGAGGCTGTGCTGCAAGCCGGGGCTATTTCGGCTGAGTTGATTGGCACTGATTTGATCGTCGTTGCCGGCGCCGAAAAGCGGCTTGAGATCCTGCATGCGCTCGAACGGGAAGGAGCGCATATCGAGCAATTTTCGACCGAAGAACCAACCTTGGAAAGTCTCTATCTTGGGTATACACGTGAGGATAGTCACAATCAGTCTGGTGTTGCTGCTTCTGACAGGCTGTAAGTCCAGATCGCATGGCCCGGTAGCTATCGAAGCGGACGACAGCTGCGCTTCCTGCCGCATGGCAATCTCTGAGAGACGATATGCCGCTGAGATCGTTGACCCCGATGGGAATGTTTACAAGTTCGATGATATCGCCTGCATGTTGCGTTTTGCGCATGCGCACGGCATGGAGCCACGCACCGTTGATTTTTATGTGACAGATTACAAGACCGGAAAAGATTGGATGGATGCACGGCAATCCTATTTCGCAGGATTGAGATCCAGTGTGTCCAGCCCGATGGGCAGCGGTCTGGTCGCATTTCGTAACCTCAACGACGCCCAGCAGCTCAAGGAGAACAAGTTTGGTCATGCTCTCACTTTCGAAGAGTTGAGACGGGATCTCGACGCATTCAATACGGACAACAGAGATATGCCGTCACCGAGGTTGCCATGACAGGGAGAAACGTCCTTATCATTGCCGGACAGGAGTTCCGCATCACGCTCCGGTCCAAATGGGTGCAGATTTTTGCTATCGTTTTTGCCTCACTGACGGTCGCCATCTCGTATTTCGGTATGGTCACATCGATTGTGGTGGACTTCGAAGGGTTCACCCGTACCACTGCCAGCCTTTTGAACCTTGTGCTGTACCTCGTACCCATGGTGGCCCTGGCCGCTGCGATCTCGAGCTTTGGCATGGACAGGGGCGCGGCCGAGCTGCTGTTCTCTCAGCCGGTATCGCGCTCTGAAGTGCTGTTGGGCAAACTCCTCGGCTTGTTCGTCTCGCTAATGGTTGCCGTTCTGTTCGGGTTCGGCGTATCGGGATTGATCATTGCAGTCCGATCAGGAACTGACGGCATCCTGCGATATCTCGGCTTCATTCTCCTTACCCTATTTCTGTTGTCGACTTTCCTGTGCCTGGGAGCTCTTGCTTCCATCATCACGGATGGACGGGTGCGCGCTTTGGGCGTCGCCCTGGGAATCTGGTTCTTCTTCGTTTTGTTCTACGATCTGCTCACGATGGGAGTGGCATCTCTCGTCAGCCCACACGCCGGGAATCAGATCATTTTCTTTTCATTGTTTGGGAACCCGGTAGATCTCGCGAGAGTGGGAGGCTTGCTGATCCTTGGCGGCCCGACGATATTCGGCGCTGCCGGAGCTTTGCTGATGAAAACCCTTGGCAGTGCGGCACTGACAATATTGCTGTTGTCCTTTTCGACGTTGCTCTGGAGCAGCTTGGTCTTCCTGGCATCACAATGGGCGCTGGCGAGAAGAGAAATATAGCGTCACTCGCAGGAGGCTGACGCAAGCAATGACTTGTTTTTTCCCCGGCACTCTCGGCGCTATTCCCGAACGCTCAGTGAGGTGCTGGAGCACGATCTGCGGCTTCCCTCCGAGCAGGAGTAGATCTGCCCCAGCGGGCATTGGCCCGCCAACGGAGCGGCCGATAGGAGGAATCGATGGTATTCCAAGCGGCGACAGAACGGCAAAAAACAGCGGGCTTTTGGTTGTAAGTCGTTGATTGTGTTGGTGAGCGCGGAAGGTTCGAACCTGCAACCTACTGACTTCGAATCAGTCGCTCTGGTTGCGATTTCGCTCGTAACTCCTGCGTATCTGCCATCGGGGCACAGAAATCTTCTCCCTAATCTGTGCCCCAAAATGTACCACGAATTTTCCTGGGCGACATGAAACGACACTGAGCGTGGACATTTCGCGTCGATAAACAGGCTGAGCGCGGGTTGATCCCCTAGTGCCGCGCCAAGGCACCGCTGTGGTCGTCGGGCTGCAGGCCGACAGTCACCGTGACTTCATTGAAGAATTGCGAGAGTGTGTGTGAGCCAAAGCCCTTAAGCTCCGCAGCTCACGCCAGCGTCTTGCGGAATCGGCGCGATGCCAACCAGAGTGTCAGCATGCCCATGGCGGCCAACGCGCCCATCTGCGGCCAGAGGATGTCCGCACCGACGCCCTTCAGGAAGATGGCGCGCACAATCACCAGAAAATAGCGCAGTGGGTTGAGGTAGGTCAGCCATTGCACGACGACCGGCATGTTGGCGATGGGGAACATGAATCCTGAGAGCAACACAGCCGGGAAATAGATAAAAAACGTTCCCATCATGGCTTGCTGTTGGGTCTGGCTGACGGTGGATAGCAGCAGGCCGAGCCCCAGCGTAGTCAGCAAGTACAGCGCCGTACCCGCAAACAACAGGAACAGGTTGCCGCGGATGGGCACCCCAAACCAGAGCACAGCGATTACGGTAACCAGGACAACGTCGGCGAAGCCGATCAATGCAAAGGGCAAAGTCTTGCCCAGGATGAACTCCATCGGCGTGATGGGCGTGACCATGATCTGCTCCATGGTGCCGATCTCCTTTTCACGCACCACCGCCATGCTGGTCAGCATGAGGGTAATCAGCATGACGATGATCGCAATTACGCCGGGCACGTAGAAGTTGCGCGACTCCAGGTTCTCATTGAACCAGGCACGCGTTTCAAGATCGACAGCAGCGGTACGCGGCAACATACCCAAGCCGCGAGTGGCGCGCGTTACTGTCACCTCGCGGGAGAATTGCGCGGCGATCTTGCGACTGTAGTCGAGCACGATGCCGGCGGTATTAGAGTCGGTGCCGTCCACGATGACCTGCAATTCCGCCGGCCGCCCAGCGCGTAGATCGTTATCAAAGCCGTGGTTCATCCGTAGCAGCGCCCGTACTTCGCCACTATCAATCAGCTCTTGCGCCCGGCGATCATCGCTCACAGTGGCGACCACGTCGAAGTAACCAGAAAGCGCGAAACGATCCACCAGTTCACGCGTCGCTTGAGTATTGTCCAGGTCGTAGACGGCGGTGCGGACGTGCTTCACATCGGTCGTGACCGCATATCCGAACACCAGCACCTGGATGATCGGCATCAGAAAGATCACGCCGCGCATCTTTGGATCACGCAGGACCTGGATGAACTCCTTAACCAGCATGTGCTTGACACGTTCCCACATGGCTACACCAGCTTCTTTTTGAACTTCCTGTCGGCGAGCAACACCATCGAAGTGCTGAAGATGGCCAGTAGCAGTGCCTGCCCGCCGAGAACTTCCAGTCCGACACCCTTCAGGTAAATGCCTTTAAGCAGTGTCACGAAATAGCGCGAGGGGACAAGGTATGTGAGCACCTGGATCGGCTTCGGCATATTCGAAATCGCGTACATGAAGTCCGACAGAAGGAACGACGGGAGAAAGGTGAGCACCATCGCCAACTGGCTGGCCAGCAGTTGGCTCTTGGTGACGATGCTGATCAGCATGCCGAGGGAGAGCGCACCCGCCAGGAAGAGAGCTGCCATGCCGAACAGTAGCGTCAGGCTGCCACGCAGCGGAACCTTGAAGAGAAACTCACCCATGAGTACAGCCAGCAGAACATCGAACATTCCGATGGCCCAGTACGGCAGCAGCTTACCGAGTACGAGTTCGTGTGCCGTGACCGGGGTGGAAATCAACTGCTCCATCGTGCCGCGCTCCCACTCGCGGGCCACCGTCAGCGAGGTCAGAAGTGCGGCAATCACCATCATGATCACAGCAATCAGGCCGGGGATGATGTAGTTCTTCGACTCCATGTCCGCGTTGAACCAAACTCGCGGGCGCAGGTCCACGCCTGTATCCAGCCGGCGCTCGCCAGCACGCCGGATATCATCGACAGATACGTTTCGGGAGTAGCTCTGCGCCACGATATCGGCATATCCCATGGCGATGGTTGCTGTATTCGAGTCGCTACCGTCCACGATCACTTGCACCGGCGCCCGACGGCTTGCCTCTACGTGCTGGGCGAAGTCGCGCGGGATCACCACCGCCATCAGTACATCGCCAGCATCAATCAGCCTTTCCAGTTCGGGATAGCCGTGCACATATCCGCGGACGTAAAAATATCGTGAACCGGCAAAGCCGCTGATCAGTTCACGGCTCGCTTGCGAGCCGCTCTGGTCCCACACCACGATGGGCACATGGTCCACGTCCAGCGTCAGCGCATAGCCGAACAGCACGAGCAGCAGCATGGGGATGGCGATGGCCATGCCCAGGCTGCGTGGGTCGCGCAGGATGTGGATGAATTCCTTGCGGGCAACGGCCAGCAGGCGGGCGGGCTTCACCTGCGCACCTCCTGCTGCGGCTGAGCGATGCGGTCGCGGGCTTGAATGAGCGATACAAATACGTCTTCCAGTGACGGCGCGATCGGAGCGACTGAATTCACCTTGAATCCGGCTGCCGTAAGCGCTGCTTGAACGGCTCCTGCCGCCGCGCTGTCCGCTGCCACCGCATGCAATCCTTTGCCGAACAGCGCAACCTCTTTGATGCCCGGCAGGGCTTCAATAACGCTGATTGCGTCATGGGGGCGTTCGGCGTGGACTTCCAGAACCGTATCCTGCATCAGCCGCGTCTTGAGCACTTCCGGGGACCCGATGGCCGTCAGTTCGCCACGATAGATCAGCGCGATGCGGTCGCAGTACTCGGCTTCGTCCATGTAATGAGTGGTGACGAAAATAGTTGTGCCGCGGCCAGCCAAGTCATAGATCAGCTCCCAAAAGGCACGGCGGCTGTTGGGATCGACGCCCGAGGTCGGCTCATCCAGAAAAATGATGGGCGGCTCATGCAGAATGGCACAGCCCAGCGCCAGCCGCTGCTTCCACCCGCCGGAGAGAATTGCCGCACGCGAGTGCCGGTGCTCCGTGAGGCCGGCCATCTCCAGCACCCAATCCTTGCGTGCCTTCCGCTTGTCACCGGGAATACGGTAGACGCCGCTGTAAAAATCAATGTTTTCTTCGACCGTCAGGTCTTCATAGAGCGAGAATTTCTGGCTCATGTAGCCGATATGCGCTTTGATCTTTTCAGGTTCGGTGCGGATGTCGTAACCCGCCACGGTCCCGGCGCCACCGGTGGGGGCAAGAATGCCGGTCAGCATGCGGATGGTCGTAGATTTGCCTGCCCCGTTCGGTCCAAGGAAGCCGAAGATCTCTCCCCGGTTAACTTTGAAACTGACCTTGTTCACGGCAACGAAGCTGCCGAAGCGACGTTCGAGGTCCTTCACGACGACCGCTGGCTCAGTTCCGTTGTTCTGCATGGCGCCGACCTCCGTTACTCTGCGCCAGGACGGAGACAAACACGTCCTCCAGGCTGGGCTCGATGGTGCGGATGGATTCGACTTTTACGCCCGCGTCAGCGAGGACTTGCCCGGCCCTGGATGCGGTCGCGTTGGCGTCGGCCGTCAGCACGTGCACGCGGTCGCCGAACAGACCAACCGATCCGGCCTCAAGCTGCTTGCGCAGCAATGCCAAGGCGCGTCGTGGCTCTGCGGCGCGTACCTCCAGCAGGCTGCCGCTCATCAGCGCCTTCACCTCTGTTGGCGTCCCCACCGCGAGTAACTTGCCCTTGTGGATCAGGCCCACCCGGTTGCAGCGCTCGGCCTCATCGAGATAGGCGGTCGAGACAAAGATCGTGACCTTCTCGCGGATGAGCTGGTACAAGATGCGCCAGAAATCCCGCCGCGAAACCGGATCTACACCGTTGGTCGGCTCGTCGAGAAAGAGCACTTTTGGCGTATGGATGAGCGCACACGCGAGCCCGAGCTTCTGCTTCATGCCGCCGGAGAGGTTGCCGGCCAGCCGTTTCTTGAAAGGTGTCAGGTTGCTGAACGCCAAAAGCTTTTCGATCTTCTCGGTGCGGCTTTTCTTCGGCACGCCGTAGATGTCGGCGTAGAACTCAATGTTCTCCATTACCGACAGGTCGGCGTAAAGACCGAAGCGCTGGCTCATGTAGCCGATCTCGTCCTTAACAGCTTCGTCCTCGCGCACGACATGGTGGCCGGCGACCCAGGCGTCGCCAGATGTAGGGTCCATGATCGACGTAAGTAGGCGCATGGTGGTGGTCTTACCGGCGCCGTCAGGCCCCACCAACCCAAACAGCTCGCCGTCTTCGACCGACAGAGTAAGGTTGTCAACGGCTGTCAGTTCGTCAAAGGATTTCGTCAAACCTAGTGCGCGGATGGCCTGCATAACGCTTACCTCTTCGCGGTCGTGGCCTTCGCGGCTTGTGCCGGGGCTGGGCCAGACGCCTCGGCCAGCAGGATTTCCGCGTCGGCCGGCATACCCGGTTTCAGTTCCATACGGGGGTTGGAGATGTCGATCTTGACGCGGTAGACCAGCTTCACGCGCTCCTTGTCGGTCTGCACGTTCTTCGGCGTGAACTCCGCTTCGGGAGAAATGAACGAGACGCGCCCTTGATACACCCGGCCGGGGTAGGTATCGGTGGTGACGTGCACGGTTTGACCCAGCTTGACTCGGCCCAAATCGGTCTCGTTCACGTAGCTGCGCAGCCAGATGTGTTCGAGATCGCCAACAGTAACGATCGGGGCGCCAGCCGCGACGTACTCACCGGGCTCGACATTTTTCGAAATCACCACCCCAGTGAGCGGCGAGGGGACAGTGGTGTAGCCGAGCTGCGTGAGGGTTTTTGCCAGTGCCTGCCGGGCCGCTTCGACCCGCGCCCGGGCTTGCGCGATCTTCTCCTGGCGCGGACCTTTTTCCAGTAGCCTGAGTCGCTCCGTCGCATCGCGCAGTTTCGCCTGGGCAACATCGTAATCCGCCTGGCGGATCTCGAAATCGCGCACCGAAACGATCCCATGCTGGTAGAGCTCACGTGCACGACGATGATCAGCGGCAGCCCGCTCAACCTCCGAATTGGCGACCGACAGCGCGGCCCGCCCCTGCTCGATCTCTTCCGGACGATTGCCGGCCAGCAGTTCGGCCAAATCGGCTTCTGCCGCGTTCAACTCGGCCCGTTGCAACGCCACCTGTTGCGACAGCTCAACTCTGTCCAACAGCGCGATCGGTTGGCCCTCACGTACTGGCTGGCCCTCATCGACCAACCGCTGAACCACGCGGCCAGGGATCTTGAAGCTGATCTCAGCATCAGTCACCTCAACGTTTCCTGAGACGCGCAAGGTGCTGACGTTCCCATGCTTACGCGCCTGCCAGGTCCTGAGGACCAGTGCAGCTCCTGCAAGCACCGCCAGGAGCAATGCAATTCCAATCTTCTTCTTCACTGAGCCCTCCTTGTGAATGAACATTCATATTGCTGACCTAATAAATGCGCCCTACTAAGCAGTTACGGTGTGCGCCGCGAGAGTTGTTAGTGTTCCCGGTGCGGAACCGATTCCCGACTTGCGCTTCATGCTGCGCGTGCGAAGCCGGTCCGCTCAAGACCTGATGGATGTTCTCGACGTAGTGGATAAATTCGACGTATGTCGCAACATAACGGCGGCCGGCCTCCACGCTGTCATTCGCTTGCTTATTAGCTTCCTGGACGCGAGTGAACCGCTGCCGTATACCCTTGGCCACCTCCGAGGTCACCTCATTGATCAGGGAATCCACGGAGCCCGTATCCAAGGATTTGTCTGCTAGTGCAATACCCGGTTCGACCTCGGTCCCGCTCGGTTTCAGCCCCGTATACGGTTCACCTTCGCCCGCGCGATGCACCCTTACGAGCGTCTCGAAAAAGTAATTGTCGGCAAGTTCACGTGCTTCGGGGCTGAGGGCACGTACCTTCACTGTCCGCTCGAACAGTGCGCGAATCTGTGCCTCGTCGGCCTTGGGTACCCACTTCAGAATCGGCGTGACATCGCCAGTTCTGAGGGCGGCTTGGGCAGCCTTGACGACCGGTCCATCCATCGTGTCACAGTGCGCCGCCGCCGTGCGTGGCAGGGCGAGCGAAGCAAACGTGAGCATTACCACCAGAAGAGTTTTGAAAAGTACCGCTTTCATCGAATCAACTCCTTTGAGCACCTGTTAGGCATGCGGAGAACACCTTCCAGGCATTCTCTGCGTGCTCAGCCGCGTCAAATTCGCCGTTGCTCATGTGCGAAAGGAAAGCGGCCGGTTGGATCAGGCCGAGAAACATCACGGCGAGCGTGTGCGCGTCTGAGTCTCGGCAAATGAGCCCGTGAACTTGCCCGTCCGCGATGATTGCAGCAACTTCGTTCAAGTAAGCAGCGACGGCCTGATACATCCGCTGCTTCCGAAGAGGACGGCCGCTGTACACCGAATCGGAAAATACGATGTGCAGGATTCCGCGATTTTGGCGGACTAGTTCAACGTGCGACGCCAGGAGCATGTGCAGGCATTCAACTGCATCGGAAGTCTCTTTCCGTGCGCTCCGGACGTTGTTCATCAAGCGCTCGCTGATGTGTGCAATCGTCGCATCCAGTACCTCATCCTTGCTCTTGAAGTGGCGGTAAATTGCGGATGGGACCAGCCCCACGCGGTTTGCGAGCTTGGCCATGCTGAGTTCAGAAACACCCTTCGCCGCGATCAAGCCGAGGGCGGCGTTGGTGATCTGATCCTGGCGAACTTCGGTTTCGAGTTTTTCGGCAGCCATAAGGCGTTGGAGCCTCACACGCGGTAGAACCATCAAACCGCCACGCTGATTGACATTGTGAATCGGCGTTCACTTCGCTGCTATGACTTAGGTCACACAAACGAACCAGCGAGTCTCGGCCCGCCAATCGGACAGCAATGATGTAAGAACCAGTGCGCGCGGTCCGTCCTCGAACGTAGGCAGCGAACTCTTCTATTTGGCTGGATGATCGTGAAATGTTGGGCCCAATTGAAGACTTTGCAAGACGCAGGCCCCCAAAGCCTGTCTTTCCGAAACACGGTACGGGACTAGCCATGGCAGGCTCCGAAATGACCAAGTGCCGCAGCACGCACTTACTGTAGATGGCTTTAAATCGCGACTTCACCAGGGCCGCGGTTCTTTTGCTACGATGATTCCCAAGGTGAACTCTCATGGCTGAGACTAACGTACGTGAAGCCGTTGTGATCGATGCTGTACGCACGCCTCTGGGGCGGCGCGATGGCATGTTAAAAGAATGGCACCCAGTGGATCTGCTGGCCCACACGCTGGGTGGGTTGATGCAACGCAACAAACTGGATCCGGGACTTATCGACGATGTAATCGGCGGCTGCGTGATGCAGGTGGGCGAGCAAAGCGTAAACGTCACGCGCAATGCAGTGCTGGCGGCCGGTTTTCCCGAGTCTGTGCCTGCAACCACGGTTGACCGCCAATGCGGGTCCAGCCAGCAGGCCATCCATTTTGCCGCGCAGGGTGTGATCGCGGGCAGCTATGACGTGGTGATCGCCTGCGGTGTTGAGAGCATGACGCGTGTTCCCATGGGTTCTGCCGCAGCGTCCGGGCCGGGCAAGCCGTTTGGTCCGGCGATGATGCGGCGTTACAACAACACTCATTTCAACCAGGGCATCAGCGCGGAGATGATGGCGGAGCGCTGGAAGCTGGACCGCGCCAGCCTGGAC